>JBOHII010000170.1:0-11903 GCA_050725955.1 Pseudolabrys sp.
GATCACCTTGCCCGTCGTGGTCATGGGCATGTCGTTGATGAAGGCGACCTCGCGCGGATATTCGTGGCCGGACAGCCGCGTCTTGACGAAATTCTGGATGTCGGCGGCGAGCGCGTCGGAGGCCGCGTGCCCCTTCTTGAGCACGATGAAGGCCTTGACGATTTCGGTGCGCAGCGGATCGGGCTTGCCGACCGCGGCAGCGAGCGCCACCGCCGGATGGCGGATCAGGCAGTCTTCGATCTCGCCCGGCCCGATGCGGAAGCCGGACGACGTGATGACGTCGTCGTCGCGACCGACAAAGCTGAAATAGCCCTCCTCGTCCATTACGCCCTGGTCGCCGGTGGTCATCCAGTCACCGATGAACTTGTCGCGCGTCGCCGGCGCGTTGCCCCAATATTCCAGGAACATCACCGGATCGGGCCGCTTGACGGCGATCTGCCCGGCCTCGCCGGCTTTGCGCGGCCGGCCGTCGCTGTCGATCACCGCCACGGTGTGGCCGGCGACCTGCTTGCCGATCGCGCCGGGCCTCGACACGCCGAGCGCGTTGATGGCCGACAGCACGATGTTGCATTCGGTCTGGCCGTAGAATTCGTTGATGGTGAGGCCGAAGGCTGACTTGCCCCACTCGTAGGTTTCCGCGCCGAGCGACTCCCCGCCCGAGCCGATCGAGCGCATCTTGATGGCGTGGCGGCCTTGCGGATTGGGCGCCGCGCGCAGCATGCGCAGCGCCGTCGGCGGGATGAAGGCGTTGCGCACCTGCGCGCGCGCCATCAGCGCGAAGGCTTCCTCCGGATCGAATTTCTCGAAGCGACGCGCCACCACCGGTACGCCGTAGTGCAGGCCCGGCAGCAGCACATTTAGCAGGCCGCCGGCCCAGGCCCAGTCGGCCGGCGTCCAGATGCGGTCGCCGGCCTGCGGGAAGAAATCGTTGTAGGTCTGTACGCCTGGCAAATGCCCGAGCAGCACGCGATGGCCGTGCAGCGCGCCTTTCGGCTGGCCGGTCGTGCCCGAGGTGTAAACCATCATGGCCGGATCGTCGGCCGAGGTGTCAACGGCGGTGAAGTCGGATGCGGCGCGAGAGAGCGCAGCGGCGAAATCGAGCGCGCCGTCGCCGGGCCCGTCGAGCGAAAGCACGAGTTTCAAATCGGGGAGGTCTTTCCTGATCTGGGCGATGCGCGCGGCGCCTTGCGCACTGCCGATCAGCGCGGCGGCGCGGGAATTTTGCAGGCGATAGCCGAGCGCATCGACGCCGAACAGCACGGCGAGCGGCAGCGCCACCGCGCCGAGCTTGTAGATTGCGATATGGGCGGCGGCGACTTCCGGCGCCTGCGGCAACAGGATGGCGACACGGTCGCCGCGCTTGATGCCGTGCGCACGCAGCACATTGGCCAGCCGGTTGGAAGTGTCGCGCAGCCAGCCGTAGGTGATGGCATCCTCGCGGCCGTCGGGATGCACATGCAGGAGGGCGAGCCGGTCCGGCTCGCTTGCCGCCCAGCGGTCGCAGACATCGACGCCGATATTATACCGAGCGGGAATGTCCCAGCGGAATTGGCGGTAGACGTCGTCGTAACTTGACAGTCGCGGCAGCACCGGCATGGCGCGGCAGACGTTATTCAGTCAATGCCGCGCGGTCCAGCCATGGCGCGCTAACTCTTCCGATCATCCGGCTCCGCCAGGATCAGCGCCCAATATACTTTGTACTTCGACCGCGGCGTGTAGACAGCGGCGATGCCCATGCGGGTGGCACCGGCGAGCAGCATATTGGCGCGGTGCGGACCTGAGTCGCGCCAGCCCGAGAAGGCTTCCGCCAGCGTGTGATAGCCGGCGCCGATATTCTCCGCCGCGGTCTTGGCGTCATAGCCCGACGATTTGAGCCGCACCACGAACGGTTTGCCGGCATTGTGGTCGAGCTTGTCGTGCCGGGCCATGATTTCGGCCTGCGCCTCGGCGAGATAGGTCAGCTTGGGATCGAGCGTCACCGCCGGCAGCCCGTGATTGGTGCGGTAGCCGGAAATCATCGAGGCGGCGGCGGCGGCGTCGAGTTGCGCGCCGGGCGAGGCGAGATCGCGATAGAAGGTCGGCTGATTGGCCGGCACGAGTTCCGAGCAGCCGGCGAGCGCGACGAGCGCCAGGATCGTGAGGAACCTTGCAAGCATCGGCGGCATTCTCCGAATCGAAACACGGCGCAAACTGGCGAGCGACAATGGCCGAACGGTGGTCATCGCTTATGGCGTCCGTCCGTATGGCGATACAGGGCCCCGCCTCTACTGGCGCGACCTGCCCCGGTCAACTACCATCGGCACAACAACAAGCCGTTAAACGCTAGCTTCGGGAGAATGCCGCATGTCCAATCGACCAGCCCCGCGCACGCCGGGCGCCACCCGCGCCGGCGCCGGTGAATTCGTGTTCGATCTCGGCACCGTCGACAAGATCATGGGCGGGCCGGCCTATTCCACCGCGCACGGCCCGTGCGTGGAAGGCGACCGCATGATCGTCGGCCTGATGCGCATGAAGGCCGGCACCGGCGCCGAGCTACATTCGCATCCCAACGAACAATGGATTTACATCCTCGAAGGAACCTTCCGCGCCGTGGTCGACGGCAAGCCGGTCGAAGCCAAGCCCGGCTCCGTCCTCTACATCCCGGCCAACACCGTTCACGCCGGCAAGGCCTCGCCGGCGGGCGACGTGGTGTTTTTCACCTGCAAGGATGCCTCGCACAGCCTGCACGGCATCAAGGCGTGATTGACTTGCGCCCACACTGAATTCGAAGGCAAGCATGTTCCAAATCCGGTGACCTGAGGGGATTCAATGCATCGTATCGGCGTTATCGCCGCGGCGACATGCCTTGCCTTTGGCGGCATGGCGGCCTCGGCCCAGGATAAATATCCATCCAAGCCCATCCACGTCATCGTTCCACTGAGCGCCGGCAGCGCCACCGACATCGTGCCGCGCCTGATCATGGAACACGTGTCGGCTGAATTCGGGCAGACGATCGTGGTGGAAAACCGCGTCGGCGCCGGCGGCACACTCGGCACGGCAGCGGTCGCCCGCGCCGCGCCCGACGGATACACGTTGCTGGCCACTTCGTCGGCGTTCAGCGTATCGCCGTCGCTCTATTCCCAACTCGGCTACGACACCGAAGCCGATTTCAAAGCCATCATTCCGTTCGGCAACGCGCCCACCGTGCTGGTCGTGGCGCCGTCGAAGGGCTGGAAAACGATCGCCGACGTTACCGCCGCGGCGAAGGCCAAGCCCGGCACGCTCACTTACGCATCCGCCGGCATCGGCACCGGGACGCATCTTGCAGCCGAGCGCTATATCGCGAGCGCCGGCATCAAGGCCGTGCACGTTCCGTTCAAGGGCGGTCCGGAAGCGCTGACGGAGGTTCTCACCGGCCGCGTCGATTTCATGTTCGGCGCGCTCGCCTCGGCCTATCCGCATATCCGTTCCGGCGCGCTGGTGCCGCTGGCGGTCAGTACGCAGAAACGCCTCACGGTATTGCCGGACGTGCCGACCACGGAGGAAGCGGGCTATCCCGACAGCCATTATAATGTCTGGCTCGGCCTACTGGCGCCGGCGAAAACGCCGCCCGCCATTATCGAGACGTTGCGCGCGGCGGTCGCCAAGGCGATGGCATTGCCGGACGTGCAGGTACGGCTCAAGAAGCTCGGCATGGAACCGCTGCCGCTGTCGCCGGCGGAATTCGACGCGCAGATCCGCCAGGAGATCGCGGCAAATCAAAAGATCATCGCCAATGCCGGAATCAAGAAGAACTGACGGGCAGCTTGCGACCATTGCGCGCCAACCAACCGAGAATCGGCAGTTCCGATCGGGCTCGCGTTGCAGCGCCCTCCAGATGCGCCCGGCCCAGGCGGAAGCTGCGCCGGCGGCGGATGAACCGGTCATGCGGTAACGCCGATTTGCAGCCGCAAGCGACCGGTACGTTAAGCTTTGCTTAACCTTTTAAGTCCGCCAATTAACTGCAAAACAACGGGTCATGGAATAGCGTGCCGACCGATCCGGATTGACGCATGATTGAGGCTTCACCCGCTGCGGAATACTCGCGCGATTGGCGTGCCGTCGCGCTGATCGGCGGCGTCTGCTTTCCGCCGAGCGTTGCCCTGTTCTATTTCGTTGTGCCGCTCGAGCACTTTGTGGCGGCTGCACCTGGATGGCCGGCCGCCGCCATCGGCGCCGGTTTGACCACGCTTGTGGCGATGCTGCTTGCCGCCATCGTCATCACCCGGAGGATGCAGGTCGACAACACGCGCATGCGGGTTGCGATCAACAACATGTCGCAGGGTCTGTGCATGTTCGACCGCAATGAGCGGCTGGTCGTATGCAATCGGCGCTACCAGGATCTCTATCAGCTGCCGGACGACATCGTGCAGCCGGGCCGCACGCTCGCCGGCCTCCTCGAATTCCGCATCGGCAACGGCAGCTTCCCGCGCGATCCCGACGAATATCGGCAAGGGCTGGTCGCCGCCATGGCGCAGGGCAAGACCACCACGGCGGAAGTCAAATCCGCCACGGGACGCGTCGTCTCCATCATCAACCGGCCGATGGCGGACGGCGGCTGGGTGGCGACGCACGAGGACATCACCGAACGCCGCGACGCCGAACGCGAGCGCGCCGCCATGCACGAGCAGGAGCAGCGCCGCTCCATCATCGAGCGCGCGATCGCCGCGTTCCGCCAGCGCGTCGAGGAACACCTGCGCACGGTGACCGACGGCGCCATGGCCATGCGCTCGACCGCCACCACGTTGCTCGCAAGTTCGGGAGAAACATCGCAGCGCGCGGCCGGCGCGGTCACGGCCTCCAACGAAGCGAGCACCAACGTAGATACCGCCGCGCTCGCCGCCGACGAATTGGCCGGCTCGATCGGTGAAATCAGCCGCCAGCTCTCGCTCACCACCGATATCGTGCGTGCGGCGGTCGAGGAAGCGCGGGGCACCAACCGGCAGATCGCCGCGCTGGCGCAGGCCGCCCAGAAGATCGGCGACGTGATCAAGCTGATCCGCACCATCGCCGGGCAGACCAATTTGCTTGCGCTCAATGCCACCATCGAGGCGGCGCGCGCCGGCGAAGCCGGCAAGGGCTTCGCGGTGGTTGCCTCGGAAGTCAAATCGCTGGCGGTGCAGACTGCCAAAGCGACCGAGGATATCTCCAAGCTGATTACCGCGGTGCAGACCTCGACCGGCAGCGCCGTCGGCGCCATCGGCCGCATCGCGGCGCGCATGCAGGAGATCGACAGTTGCGCCAGCGCGGTCGCCTCCGGGGTGCAGGAACAGAGCGCGGCGACAGCCGAAATTTCGCAGAACGTCACCAGCGCCGCCGACAGCGCCAAGCTGGTGGTTGCCGGGCTCAACGACGTCGCCGGCGCCGCCACCGAGACGCGGCAGTCGGCGGAAAGCGTGCTCGGCGCCTCGCAGGCGGTGGAATCCGCCGCCGCCGAGCTGCGCCGCGAGGTCGAGGGATTCCTCGCGCGCGTGGCGGCCTGACGGCGTATTTTCGCCATTTCAAAATCGATAGTTGCTGCATCGCTGCGCCGCCTCGGTTAGCGTGCGCCTGAAAAATCTGGCGCGGAGAAACCCATGCGGCTCGGCTATTTCACCATGCCGGTGCATCCGATCGGCCGGGACTGGTCGCAGACTCTGCGCGAGGACCGCGAGGCGATCATTCTTGCCGATGCGCTCGGCTACCACGATGCTTTCGTCGGCGAGCACCTCACCGACATGTGCGAGAACATCACCAACAGCATGCTGTTCCACGCCACGCTGATCCACGCCACCAAGACCATCAAGCTCGCCACCGGCACCACGAATTTATCGCACATGCACCCGGTGGTGATCGCCGTGCAGGCAGCGATGTTCGACCATCTGGCGCAGGGGCGCTTCATCCTCGGCGTCTCGGCCGGCGCGCTCGCTTCCGACGCCGAGGCCATCGGAATTCTCGACCAGGACCGCAACAAGATGTTCGCCGAGTCGATCGACGTGATCCTGGCGATCTGGGAGCGCGATCCGCCCTACGATATCGATTTCTCCGACAACCGCTTCAAGGTGGCGATCAACCGCGCCGCCGCGCTGCATCTTGGCGTCGGCGCTATGGCCAAGCCGTTCCAGAAACCGCGGCCGGAAATCGTCGGCACCGTGGTGGCCCCGTTCTCGCCCGGCGTGACGCTGATGGGCAAGCGCGACTTCCATCCGCTGTCGGCGAATTTCCTCTTGCCGATGCATCTCAGGTCGCATTGGGTGAACTACGCCAAGGGCAAAACGGAGGCCGGCGCGGCGGCCAAGGTCGCCGACTGGCGTATCGCGCGCTCAATTTTCGTTGCCGACGACGATAAGATGGCGGCGCGTTACGCGCGCGACGACGCCAACAGCCCATACCGGTTTTATTTCTCGCAGTTCCGCGCCAAGCTTAAGCGCGGCAACCGCCTCAATGTTTTCAAGACTCACAAGGACCAGCCGGACGAAGAAATCACCGACGATTTCGTCCTCGGCCATTGCTTGACCTTCGGCAGCGTCGACAAGGTTGTCGACGAAATTCTCAAGCTGCGCGAGCAGACCGGCGATTTCGGCGAGCTGGTCTATGCCGGCATGGACTGGCTCGATCCGGCGCTTGCCAAACGCTCTATGCAGCTGATGGCCGAACAGGTGATGCCGCGGGTGAACGCGGCGATCGGCAAACCGGTAAGCGCGGCAGCGGAGTGAGGCGGTCTCACCCGCCGTGCACGATGCGCAAGACGATGCCGATGAGCGCGCCAATCAGCAGCACGCCTGAGGCGATGCCTTGCACGAAGAAGCCGTTATGGCGCTTCTCGGCGGCCGCGCTGTAACCCCGGATATACATCAGGCGGCCGGCGATCCAGACTAGGCCGAGCGCGGCGGCGGCCAAATCGTTGACGGTGAACGCGAACAGCCAGAGCAGCGGCAGGAAGATCGGCATCCATTCCAGCGTATTCTGTTGGACGCGGAACACCCGCTCGAAATCGGGGTTTCCCGACGTCGTCGGCACTTTAATGCCGAATTTTTGCCGCGCGTTGGCGACCGCAAGACCGGTCCAAAAATACACAAAGACCGCCAGCAACGTCACGAGCGCGGTGTAGTGGGGCATCATAAAACTCCTCGATTGTCATTCCGGTGCGCGGCCGAAGACCGCGAACTCGGAATCCACAACCCCGGAGCTGCGGAGAATGGATTCCGGGTCCGGCCGTTCGGACCGTCCCGGAATGACGGGTTACACCGACATCGGTTCGGTGCCGAGTTCCGCGTAGAGTCCGTGCTTGGCGCCTTGCGTGAACGAGGTGCCCTGGTCGAGCTCGATTGCCACCGATCGCACGCGTTGTGCCTCCGGTGAGGTTGCCGGCACCGGCTGGCCCTCGGCCGCCGCCTTCGCCGCGCGCAGCAAGAGCTTGCGGGTCATGATGATGCCGGAATCGGTCGCGCAGAGATGCTCGATGGTGCGGTCCTGCATCGCGCCCATGCTTTCCTGGATGGAGGCATCTTGCATTGCGATGCCGTCGACGCCCGTCGCGCTGTGTCCGGCCGCCTGCGCCGCGCGATCCATCAGATAATTGTTCGACTTGTTGGCGAGCGGGATGAAGGTGCCGGGCAGGTATTTGACGTGAATGCCCTCACCGTCGCGCATGGCGGCGACTTCCGAATTGGAGAGCGCGCGCCTGGGATGATAATTAATGCTCCAGGCCCAGCAATTTTCGTCGTCGATCGGCACCCAGGCATGTGCCCCCAAGGGGTGCCCGGCGCGCGGCGGGATGATGGTGTGCCAGGGCATGATCCAGGGCGTGATGCGCCAGTAATATTTGCCGGCGTCGGCATTGCGGCGCGCACCGATCAAGAGACCGCCGGAAAATTCCTCCACCTCGAACAGCGGCATGCGGTCCTTGATATTGTACTAGTTCGCTTTGCTGCCCTTTAACAGCGGATCCTTGTTCAACTCGCTGCCGTGCAGCCACGACACGTGGCTGGAATCGATGCCGCCTTCCATCGCCTGCAGGTAATTGCATTCCTGCAGTCGCTTCGACACGAAGCGCTGCTCGGGCTTGACGTCAGTCCATTCCAGCGCCGGCGGCGGCGGCTGCAATGGCGGCGGACCCATATAGGTCCAGACGACGCCGGCCTTCTCGATGCAGGGGTAGGACTTCAATTTGATGTGCTTGCGAAAGCCCGACTCCTCCGGCTCAGACGGCAGATCGACGCACTGGCCGGTGATGTCGTATTTCCAGCCGTGGTAATGGCAGCGGATGCCGCAGTCCTCGCTTTCGCCGAACCAAAGCGAGGCGCCGCGATGGGCACAGAACTCGTCGATCAGGCCGATGCGGTCTTTGCTGTCGCGGAAGGCGATTAGCTTTTCGCCCATCAGCGTGACCTTGACCGGCGGGCAGTCCGACTTGGGCAGTTCCTCGGACATCAGGAACGGCGCCCAATAGCGCCGCAACAGCTTGCCCATCAGCGTGCCCGGACCGACGCGGCAGAGCTGCTCGTTTTGTTCACGCGACATCATGGCGACGTTTCCTGACCCTTTTGCTAACCTGCCCGGCAAAGCGCGGGGCCGGCATTATAGGCACTCCCGGAGCCTAGGAAAGATACGCCATGCCCCTGCCGCGCATTGCCATTGCCACCGGAGACCCGGCCGGAATTGGCCCGGAAATCGCGCTCAAGGCTGCGCTCAATGCCAGCGTCAGGATGCTGTGCCGGCCGCTCCTGGTGGGCGATCCGGCCGCGATAGAAATGCATGCAAAGGCGGCCGGTCTTTCGCCGCCGCTCAATATCGTTGCCCATGCCGGCGATGCCGGCGGCTTAAACGGCGCGGTCGATCTGCTCGACGCCGGCGAAGGCGGCAATGTGCCGGTCACGTTCGGCAAGGTCGACGCCGCTTACGGGCGCGCCTCACTCGCGTCGGCGAGCCGCGCGATCAAGGCGGCGCTTGCCGGCGAGGTCGATGCCGTGGTGGCGGCGCCGCAGACCGAACGCTCGATCGCCGCGGCGGGCATCGCTTTCGACGGCTACCCCTCGTTCGTCGCGCGCGAGACCGGCACGCCGGTCAACGACGTCTACCTGATGATCTGTTTCGATGACGTGCGCATTGCGCACGCGACACTGCATGTGAGCGTGCGCGAGGCGGTCAGCCTGATCACGCCGGAGCGGGTCGAGCGTGTGATTCGCGTGGTCGACGCCGCGTTGAAGCGCCTGGGCATCGGGCGGCCGAAGATTTTCGTCGGCGGGCTCAATCCGCATGCCGGCGAGGAGGGCATGTTCGGCTCGGAAGAAATCGACATCATCGGCCCGGCGATCACGCGCGCCGCGCACGACGGCATCGAGGCGACCGGCCCGTTCGGCGCCGACACCATGTTCCGCAAGAAAGGTTGCGACGCATTCATCGTGATGCTTCACGACCAGGGCCATATCGCCGCCAAGCTGCAAGCATTCAACCGCACCGCCGGCTTGTCGATCGGCTCGCCTATTTTGTTTTCCTCGGTCGCCCATGGCAGTGCGCACGACATCGCCGGCAAGGGCATCGCCGACCCCGGCGCGGTGATCGAGGCGGTCACCCGGCTTGCCAAAGTCAGCGCGCAATCCGGGCACGCCTAGCGCGCGATCTTTTCCGGCATTGCCGGCCCGCGCAAACGCGTCGAACGAAGGTGGAAAGCGATCCGCTTTCCCTTCAAATCAAAGGCAAAATTTTCCGGCTATGCGCTAGTTCGGCGGCGGCGCCGGCGACGAGGGCAGCGGCAGCGGCGGCAGCGGCGCGTTCGAAATCGTGCCGTCGGTGCCAGCCGCTGGCGGCTGCTGCTGCGGTTGGCTTGCCGGTCCCATATTGAGAACCTGGCCGGTATTGGACGAATTCAGCACAGCGCCGGTATGCGGCACGCGGTTGGCGGACCTCTCGGTGTCCGACGCGTCGTAATTGAGGGTACGGCTATTAGCGGCGCGGGTATCGGGTGCTCCGATGCCGGGCGTAGCGGAATTTGCCACGTCCTCCGGCGGCTTGCCGGGAAGCACGACGACACGTGTGCCGACCTGCACCCGGCTGTAAAGATCTTCGATGTCTTCATTGAGCAGCCGAATACAACCCGACGATACGGTCTTGCCGATGGTCGAGGGCTGGTTGGTGCCGTGGACGCGGTAGAGCGTGTGGCCGAGATAAAGCGCGCGCGCGCCAAGCGGATTGCCCGGCCCGCCAGCCATCATGCGCGGCAGATAGGGCTGGCGTTCGATCATCTCCGCCGGCGGATACCAATCCGGCCATTCGCGCATGTTGGAGATGCGTTCTGTGCCGGACCAGGTGAAGCCCTCGCGGCCGACACCGATGCCATAGCGCAATGCCTTGCCGTGGCCGAGCACCAGATAGAGATACGTGTTGGGTGTATCGATGATGATAGTGCCCGGCGACTCCCTGGTCTGATAGTCGACCATCTGCCGCCTGAGATTTTCCGGCAGTTCCTTGGGCTGGCCCTGCTCCGGCTGATCTTCCGGCGGCAGCGCGGCGGCAGCAGCCGGCGGCACCGGCGGTGGCGTTGCGCTGGATTTCGCTGCCGGCGCGAAGCCAATTGAACCGGGAGGGCGCACGGCATCGGGATCGGATTCGGCCTCGCTGGCGACCGCCGCGCGTCCATCCGGCCGCACAAAAGCGGGCGACGGCAAGGTTTCGTTTTGCGGCGGAACTTGGCTCATCCGCGGCGCACGCCGCCAGCGGCGCACCGGCCGATCGCCGTCATCGTCGTCGTCCCAGAATGCGGAACGCGGCGCGCTGTCGTCGTAATAGCCGGGAGGCGGCGCACTGCGGACGTATCCCGGTGGCGGCGAATAATCCTGCGCGAGGGCGGGCGCAGCCGGAATGGCCGCAACGACCGGCAAGCTCAACAAAAAGAATCCGTAGCTTCGAAACATCATCCACCCGAAAGGTCGGCTCAGTCCGGACCAAAATAGCGCCCGGACCGGCATTCGCGCCGCGCGAAACCGTAGTCCGCAGACCGGTCCCTACTCTCTCACCAAGTCCAAGGGCAAGCTTTTTCGGAAATCAGGCGTCTGCCGGGACGCCCTAGTCCCCGCCAACCCACGCCTTGAATTGCCCCGCGATGAAGGCACATTCAAGACAAGAATGCGGCCTTCCCGATAACGTGTTTCGCACGTGATTAGCCGGCTTCGCTCAGGTTTTCTTGCCTTCCGCCGCCAGCACCTGCTTGGCCACGCGGTGGCAGTCGACGGCGGCCGGGAAGCCGCAATAGATGGCGACCTGACGCAGGATGGCGGAGAGTTCCTTGGGCGTGAGCCCGTTGCGCAATGCGCCGCGGAAATGCGCCTCGAACTCGTGCATACGGCCGAGACAGGCGATCATGCCGAGATTGAGCAAGCTGCGGTCGCGCGGTTTGAGATCCTCGTCGGTCCACACCGCGCCCCAGCAAAATTCGTTGAGCAGATCCTGGAATTTGCGATTGAAATCGTCGGTATTGGCAACGGCGCGGTCGACATATTCGTCGCCCAGCACCTTGCGGCGCATGGCCATGCCCTTGTCGTAGAGTGCCTTGTCCATGATTTAATACCTCCCGTTTGACGGCATCTTTCGCCGATTGGGCACAAGATGACAGGAATTTGCCGACCGCGTCCACGCCAATGCCGAGCGTGCGCGCGCTATCAATGCGATGACGCTCGGCATCGCGTGCGGGCAGGCCACTGAAATCGACGAACCGCCTGGCTTCATTTTTGCGCGAAGTCGATTTGCGCGAAGTCGAGCGGTTCAAGGCGCCCACGCCGATCCGCCGCCCGGTCTGTCGAGTGACCAAAGGCTTGCCGCCGGCGGCGCAGCGTCAGGTTGCAAAACCACGGTAATTCAATAAGTTAAGTTCAAGATCGGCAGGTCGCTACCGGTATCCGTGCCGGCCC
>JBOHII010000171.1:0-23150 GCA_050725955.1 Pseudolabrys sp.
GCTAGCTCGATTGCAGCGTCCCGTTCGGGCTGGCCTGATCGACGGCAGCCGGCAAATGCTCGGACAGCAGTTTCAGCGCCTGGTCCACCGGAACGCCAAAATGTTCGGCTATTTGCCTGACTTGCTCGTTGCCGAGCGCAGCTTGCAGCTGTTGCGGCGTCACCGGCATATTGCCGCCATTGCCGAGCCACGACTTGACCTGATCGCCCAAGCCGCCCTGCTGGAGTTGGTTCACCACCCCTTGCAGATCGCCGAGGTTCGTTTTTGCGAGTACCGCCGAGATCAGGCCGGGAGCCGCGGCCGCGGTGACTTGGCCAAGCATGCCGCCAAGCGATCCGCCTAGATTGTCCAAAAGTCCCATACGCCACCTCCGTTTGAATAAAGAGAGCGCCCCCGCCCGTTGCAGGTTCAGGGATGCTTCTCGTTTTTGGCGGCGCGTAGACCCTGACTCATCGCGTCCTTCTCGCACATATAGGCACCTTCTTTGGTGTGGCCATAATCGGCGTGGCCAGAGAAGTGATAGATCTTGGAGTCGAGATTGGCCCAGACCACGAGGCCACCCGGGCAATGCGCTTTTGCCGCGGTTTCGGCGGCAAACTGATTGCCGCCCTCAGGCTTGCCCATGCCGGGCGTCTCGGTCTTGGCGTTCGACTTGGCATTCGACTTGGCGGGCGCCATCGGCGGCGCCATTTTCGTTTCCTTGGGCGCTGTCGACGGCGGCGCCATCTTGGTTTCCACGGGAGCGGCTGCCGGCTTCATGGCGGCGGTGCCGCTACGGCATTCCGCGACATAGGCTTTCTCGGTAATGCGCTTGGCCTGGTTGGCGGCCTTGTTGGCGCGCCATTCGGACTCGCATTCCTTCGCGGTCTTCTTTTCGCCGGCCGCCGGTGCCCCCATCTTTCCAGAGGCCTTCTCCTTGCGTTCCGATTTTTTCTCGGCGGCGGTCGATTTCTTTTCCGCCGCGGTCGAGGCCTTTTCTTTGGTCTTCGACTTTTCGGCGCTCGCGCCGGCGCGGCACTCTGAGACATAGGCCTTTTCGGTGATGCCCTTGGCCTTATTGGCCGCCTTGTTGGCGGTCCATTCGGTCCTGCATTCCTTTGCCGTCTTGGCGCTCGCCACAGGTGCTAGCGCCATAACGCCGATGATCGCCGAACCCAAGAAAATGCCGGCAAGCGATGGTTTCATGTTCAACTCCTCAATTTCATCGATAGGCAAACGCCGCCTCGAAGCGGCGCGCGAGGTCGGGCCAAAGTCTAAAGGTTCGGGAGCGGGACGTCGATTGCCCGCTCCCGAACGCTGGCCGATGAATGTAACTCTAGGCGGCGGCTCAGGCGCCCTCTTCGCACTTCTTCATGAAGCTCGCCTTGGCAGCGCCGGAGAGCGGCTTGCCGTCTTTGCTCATGGCCTTGGGCGCGCAGGCCTCCATCTTGCACTTCTTCATATAGCTGGTCTTGGCGGCGCCGGAGAGGGCCTTGCCGTCCTTACCCATGGCCATGGATTCACAGCTTGCCGCCATGGCCGAACCGGCGGCGAAAGCCGAGATAAACGCAGCAAGGAGAAGCCGTTTCATTTATTCCTCCGTTGGCATTGATTGCGTTGACGATTCGAGAGCGCCTCAGCCAATGACGTGGTCGACACGGCATCGGCCGAGATTTTTCAGCCCCATATCTCCGAGCGCGATAGTAATTCAATCGCCCTTGGGTTGCTCCGGTACTCTGGTACGGCTGGCTCCGGATGCACCTATGACCTGACACTAACGATCTCGCGCTAAAGGCTCAATGGAGTTGAACGCCGTTTTGACGCTGCGCGACGGCCCCAACCGGCCCGACCATGGCTGCAGAGAAAACTGTCGCGGGAAAATCTAGGCTTTGGCCGCGAATTTAAGCACGTTGCTCATGGGTGCGCGGCGCACGGCCGGCGTATTCGGCAAATAGATGCCGCGCCTGTCGGCCATCGGCTTGAAGGCGTCGGTCAAGCCGACCACGGTCTCGGCCGCGCCCAATATCAAATAGCCATCGGCCGGCATCTGCCGTGCGATGCGATTGAGCACGTCGGTCTTGGTGTCCTGGCCGAAATAGATCAGCACGTTGCGGCAAAATACCAGGTCGAATATTCCGAGATTGGAAAAATCGTTGAGCAAATTCAGTGCACGGAATTGCACCATGCCGCGAATCTCGGGCGCGATCTGCCAGGCCTCGCCGACCTGGCTGAAGAATTTCACCAGCAGTTGAATGGGCAGTCCGCGCTGCACCTCGAACTGGCGGTAGATGCCCGCCTTGGCCTTTCCCAGCACCTCATGCGAAATGTCGGTGGCAACAATTTCCACGCGCCAGCCGGCGAGCGCCGCGCCCAAGCCCTTCAGGCTCATTGCCAGCGAATAAGGCTCCTGGCCAGTGGCAGCCGCCGTGCACCAGATGCGGATGCGCTTCTCGCGCGCGCGGGCGGCCATGAGGGCTGGCATGATGACGTCGCGGAAATGCTCGAACGGCACCTTGTCGCGGAAAAAGAAGGACTCGTTGGTGGTCATTGCCTCTACCACTTCGACGCCGAGCTGACCGGCGGCGGCGGCCCTGAGCCGCCCGACCAGTTCGGTGAGACTGGCGAGCCCATGTTTGCGTGCGAGCGGCAACAGGCGGCTTTCGGCCAGGTATTGCTTCTCGGCCGACAGCACGAGGCCGGAGCGCTGGCGCAACATCTGGCGCAAATAATCGAAATCCTGCGGGGTCACGTCTTGTCCCCCCCGAACAGCCGCGTGAGCCGGGGCGCAATTTCGCTGAGCGGCAGCACGGCCGAGCAGAGGCCGGCATGCGCCACCTGGCCGGGCATGCCCCAGACCACGCTGGTGCCCTCGTCCTGCGCCAGAATGCTGCCGCCGGCGACAGCGATGGCCTGCGATCCGCGCAGTCCGTCCGAACCCATTCCGGTGAGCACGAGGCCGAGCAGCTTGTTGCCCCAGACCTTGGCGGCCGATGTGAACAGCGGATCGACGGCCGGCTTGCAGAAATTGACCAGCGGGCCGTCGTCGAGCGTGATCTTGGCGGTGCCGTCGCGGCGCGTGACAGCCATGTGCCGGCCGCCAGGCGCGAGGTAGATGGTACCGGGAACGACTTCCTCACCCTCTCTGGCTTCGTGCACAGGACGTTCGGCGAGACGGGCGAGATGTTCGGCCAGGATGGTGGTGAAAGTCGGCGGCATGTGCTGGGTAATCAGCACCGGGGCGCGGTCGAGCACGCTGCCGATCTTGCTGACGATGACGTTGAGCGCCTGCGGTCCGCCGGTCGACGAGCCGATCACCAGCACGCGCGGCGGCGTAGCCGGCGGCGCGCGCAGCGCGATCGGTTGCGCGCCGGCGCGAAGCTTCGGCGCCAGCGCGGTCGGCCTCTCCCCAACCGCAGTGCCAGCTTGCAGATTGACCGGCCGCAGGCGCTTCGAGTTCAGCCCCAGCTGGCGGATTTTCTCGATCAGGTCGCGGCGGAAACTAATGGAGGCGGTGACTTCGCGGTTATTGTCCGGCTTCGGTATATAATCGGTCGCGCCGAGCGATAGCGCCCTCAGGCTGATCTCGGCGTTGCGCCGGGTCAGCGTCGAGGCCATGATCACGACCAGGTCGGGCTTCTTCTTGAGCAGCAGCGGCAGTGCGGCGATGCCGTCGAGCTCCGGCATGTCGACGTCGAGCACGACCACATCGGGATCGGCGCGCTCGACCTGATTGACGGCCTCGCGTCCGGTGCGCAGTGAAGCCACCACTTCGAGGTCGGATTCCGCCTGCACCCAGCGCGAAAACAGGCCGCGCACGACGACGGCATCGTCCACGATCATTACGCGGATACGCCGGCCGACGGCGGTGCTGGACGATTTCGTTGTGACGACGAGATTCATCGGACTCAAGACGCCTTCAATGGCCGCGAGGATCTATCGACTAGCGGCGGCCGTCAGATCAGCCCGACTTCCTGAAACTTGGCTTCCACGATCTCCTTGTCGAACGGCTTCATGATGTATTCGTTGGCGCCGGCGTGCAGCGCACGCGCGATGTGGGCAACGTCGTTTTCGGTGGTGCAGAACACGACTTTGGGCCCATCGCCGCCTGGCAATTTGCGCAGGCTGCGCAGGAACTCGTAGCCGTCCATCTTCGGCATGTTCCAATCGAGCAAAATCGCATCGGGCAGCGTTCGCCGGCAAGCGTCGAGCGCCTGCTCACCGTCCTCGGCTTCCGCGATTTCGAATTCCAGTCCTTCCAGGATTCGGCGTGCCACCTTGCGGATGACACTCGAGTCGTCAACAATCAGACAGGTTTTCATCGCACACCCTCGTTATCTTCGTTCTAAGTCCCAATCGACATTCCAAGTTCATCCGTCATGCCGCGATCGGCTTCGCGCCGATATCGAGGACACGGTCGACATCGACGATGATGAGCAGTTGCCCATCCAGGCGGTGGATGCCCGCCGAGACCCGCGCCAAACGCTGATCCAGATTGATCGGATTGGGCTCGCGCGCGGCGGCGTCGAGCTTGAGCACCTCGCCCACGCTGTCGATCAGCAGCCCGTATGATTCGCCGCGCGACTCGACGCCGATCGCCATGGATGGGTCGCTGCCCATGCGGTCGCCGAGCCCAAAACGGCGGCGCAGGTCGATCAGCGTCACGATGCGGCCGCGCAGATTGAGAACGCCCGCAATCTCCGTCGGGGCCAGCGGCACCCGCGTTAGCCGTTCCGGGATGAATACGTCCTGCACGCGCACGATCGGCAGGCCGAACAACTGGCCACCGATCATGGCGGTGACGTATTCGGTCAAATTCTGCTGGTTGTCGTCTGTGCTCATGGTTTGCCCGTCACGCCGCGCGACCGATGTCGCTCTGTTCCTTGAGCGCCGCGATCAGCCCCTGGCGGTCGAATTTGGCGACATAGTCGTAGAGGCCTACCTGACGGCCGCGCTCGACAGCCTCGGCCGATACGACCGAGGACAACGCGATGACCGGCAGGTCGGCGGTGCGCGGATCGTTGCGCAGGGTTTCGGCGAATTCGAAGCCGTCCATCTCGGGCATTTCTATATCGGTGATGACCACGTCAAATGCGGCGCCGTCCTTGATCATCGCCAATGCTTCCGCCGCAGAGGCGGCGGTGGACACCGTGTAGCCGGCGGCTTGCAGCACCGGCGTCAGCATGTTGCGGAAGAACGGGCTGTCATCGATCAGCAGCAGCGAACGCGGCTGGCGGTGCGCCTTCTGCTCCGTGCCGCGGAACCAGTCCTCGAAGGCGAGCGGCAGGAAGTGGCCGACGTCGATGATTTCGGTGGCCTGGCCCTTGATGACAGCGGAGCCGAGCACGCCGGAATTGTCGCCGCCGACCTGGATGTCGAGGCGTTCCTCGACGATGTCGACAATCTCGTCGACCACCAGCGCCATCGAGCGAGCGCCGTCCGAGAACACTAGCAGCGGCTGGGCGCCCTCGCCCTTCACGCGCACGTTCTCGTTCATGCTCACCAGCGGCATCAACTGGCCGCGGTATTGCACCATGTGACGGCCGTTCGACAATTCGATCTTGTGGGCGTCGATTTCCTCAAGCCGCGTGATCAGCGCGAGCGGCACCGCCTTTGGTTGGGCGGAACCGGCGCGGAACAGCAGGAGCGAGGTCGTGCGCTCGTCGACAGCGGCGTGCCGGCTGTCAGCGGCGGCGTCGGTTTCCCATTGCGAGGCGCCAGTCGAGCCGAACGACTGCGCGATGCCGTTTGGATCGATGATCATGATCACCGAGCCGTCGCCGAGAATGGTGTTTCCGGAGAACATCGCGATGTGGCGCAGCTTGCTCGACAACGGCTTCACCACGATTTCTTCGGTGTGGAAGACGCTGTCGACGACGATGCCGAAACTCTGGCTGCCGACCTGGGTGACCACGATGAACCCGTTCTCGACATCGCCGGGCTCGGTCTCGGTGCCGAGCAGGTGACTGAGGCGCGCCAGCGGCAGCAGCTTTTCGCGCAAGCGCAGCACCGCGGTATCCTTGATCCGCTCGATCCGGTGCTCGCTGCCGGAGCGCGCGCGCACCAGCTCGACGACGGCGATTTGCGGAATGGCAAAGCGGTTGCCGGCAGCCTCCACGATCAAGGCTGCGACAATCGCCAGCGTCAACGGGATTTTGATGGTGAAGCTCAGGCCGACGCCGGGGACCGATTTCACGTCGATAGTGCCGCCGATCTGGTCGATATTGTTGCCCACCACGTCCATGCCGACGCCGCGGCCGGAGATGCTGGTAATTTGGGCGGCGGTGGAAAAGCCGGCGGTGAAAATGAATTTGTGAATTTGCGCTTCCGTCAGCTTGTCGGCATCGGCTTCCGAGACCAACCCTTGCGCGATCGCCTTGCCTTTGATCCGCGCCGTGTCGAGACCGCGGCCGTCGTCGGCGATCTGGATTATGATATGGCCGCCTTCATGATAGGCCGACAGCCGGATGCGGCCGTGCTCGGGCTTGCCGGCCGCATGGCGCTCCTGCGGCGATTCCAGGCCGTGATCGGCCGAATTGCGTACCATATGGGTGAGCGGATCCTTGATCAGATCGAGAACCTGGCGGTCGAGCTCGGTCTCGGCGCCATGCATCTCCAGTTCGATCTGCTTGCCCAGTTCGTTGGACAAATCACGCACGATGCGCGGCAATTTCTGCCAGGCATTGCCGATCGGTTGCATGCGCGTCTTCATGACGCCTTCCTGCAACTCGGCGGTGACATTCGATAGGCGTTGCAGCGGCGCCTTGAATTCCGAATCCTCGTGGCGGCGCACGATCTCGAGCAATTGATTACGCGTCAGCACCAGTTCGGACACCATGGTCATCAGGTGCTCAAGCGTATCGACAGTGACGCGAATCGACTGGCCGCCGGCCTTGGCGGGGTCGTCGTCCTTGGCGGCATCCGCCGATGCGGGCTTGGTGGCTTTGGCGGCTTTGACGGTGGGCGGATCGACCGGCGTTTCGCGGAACGCGCGTTCGAGATCGTCGAGCGAATCCTCGCCCGGCCGCAGTGGCCGTTCCAGCACCTGCGGGGCAACCGTGCCCACCGCGAAGTGCGGCAAAGTAGGCGCAACAACCGACGCGACGCGTTCGACCATGCGCTCCAGATCGGCGATCAGATCTTCGTCAGCACCTTCCGGCTCGCGCTGCTCGCGTTCGAGGGTCTCCAGAATCTGCTTGATGCGGTCGATGGTCGCGAGGATCAGCGTGACGGCGTCGCTGGTCGCCGGCAGGCCGTCGCGAAACTTGCCCATCAGCGTCTCGGCGGCATGCGCCAGCGCTTCCAGCCGCGGCAGTCCGAGGAAGCCGCACGTGCCCTTGATGGTGTGCACGAGGCGGAAGACGTTATCGAGAATCTTGGCGTTGTTGGGATCCTGCTCGAAACGCACCAGCTCGACGTCCACCACGTCGAGACTTTCGTGCGTCTCGTTCACGAATTCCCGCAGCAACTCGTCCATGAAAAACGCCTTCGTCGACAGGTTCTGGCCGGTCGGCCGCTCTCTGTCGGGAGCGCGGCCAGTGTGTCGGTGAAGCGTTTAATTTTGGTTGCGGAATCGCAAACGGGCGCGCTGCTTAACCAATCGTTAACCGCGGAAATCCCGTTTTATTGAGCCGTCACCACGACCGCCTCGCCCTCCATGGCTAAGGCGGCTTTGACGCCGGAGGCCTGCGCCAGGAGGCTGGCATAGAAAGGCTGGATGCGGTGCGCGTCGAGGCCGGCCTCGCCGGCGTCGCCGGCGAGCAAAGCAGCAACCGCCGGCGGCACTTTGGCATTGGTCCCGGCGGCGCTGACCTTGAAACCCATGCTGTCGCCCGCCCCGAGCGGATCGACCGTCAGCTTGCCGCCGCGCGGGATCGTCTGGCCGGCGACCAGCAGCATATTGAGCAGCAGTTTGACGCGGTTTTTGGCCAGCAGCGCCCGCGGCAGATTCCACGCAAGCTTGGTCTTGTCGTCCTCGAAAAACCCACGGCTGATGGTCTCGGCATCGCCCAGGTCAATCTGGGCGCCGGCTGAGCCGGCCGCGCCGAAGGCGATGCGGCAGAATTGCAGCTTGGCGGAGGCGGTGCGGGCGCTTTTGGTGATCAGCTCCATGGCGAAGGCCTTGGTTTCCTCATCCTTCTCTTCTGCCAGCACTTCCAGCCCATTGACGATGGCGCCGACCGGGCTGATCAGATCGTGGCAAACGCGCGAGCACAGCAAGGCGGCTAGATCGAGCGCTTCGATGGGCGTTCCGGACATGGACGGGTCTCCGCGGGGCGTGCAGGGTGGCAAAAAACCGGCGAATCGCTGGACGCGCCGGTGGCGGTGCGTGATACACCGCACCGCCGCGACCGCCAAGGACCGCGATCGACAACAGGGAAACGGCAAAGGTGACACGCGCCATCACCCCGCAACAGGCGGCCGAGCATCTGGACGCGCTGACCAAGATCGTTGCGCAAGCGGCGGCGGCAACGCTCGCCACGCCGTTTTCGTCGGTTGAATGGCGAATCAAGGACGACCAGTCGCCGGTCACCGCCGCCGACGAGGCCTCGGAAGCCATCATCGTGCAAGGCGTTGCCCGGTTGCTGCCCGGGATTGCGGTGATCGCGGAGGAAAGCGTCGGCCGCGCGGCGCCGGCGCAGCTGGAGCCAAGCTTCGTCGTGGTCGACCCGCTCGACGGCACCAAGGAGTTTCTCGCCGGCCGCGACGAATTCACCGTCAATCTCGCCATCGTGACGGACGGCATTCCGATCGCCGGCATTATCGCCGCTCCGGCGCAAGGACTGCTGTGGCGCGGGATCACCGGCAGCAAAGCCGAGCGGCTGCGGCTCGGCGACGGTACAGCCCAACCGCAAGACCGCAGCGTTATTCGCGCGCGGCCGGCGCCGGACCGCCTGGTGGTGGCGACGTCGCGCAGCCATCTCGACCAAGCGACGCAAGCGCTCTTGGCGCGCCTGCCGGTCGGCAAGCAAATTTCGTGCGGCTCGTCGGTGAAATTCTGTCATCTCGCGCAAGGCGACGTTGACCTTTATCCGCGACTGTCGCCGACGCACGAATGGGATATCGCAGCCGGCTGCGCGATTCTGGCTGCCGCCGGCGGAATGGTGACCGCTCCCGATGGCGGTCAGCTTCGGTTCGGATGCCAAGCGGCAAAATTTCTGGTGCCGGGATTCATTGCCTGGGGCGATCCGGCCAAGGCCGCGACAATCAAGCCGTAATGTGACTGCGGCTCAACGCGCGATGCTGCGCGCGACCTCGGGCCAATTGCGCATGGCGCGTTCGATGATGCGGCCGGGATCGGCCAGGAACGCCGCGCGCGCCTCGGCACTATAGAAGAGATAAAGCCGCTCGCCGGTCACCGCCCAGAACAAAGGGTGGCCCGGCACCGACGCGCCACGCGCGATGGCCACCGGATCAAAACCGCCAAAGCACGGCGTATAGACCTCCGGATGCTCGGCAAAGGCCGCCCGATTGCCTTCGTTCTGAAACCGCCATACCGCACCGTCCATGCGCAACTCGAGGTCAGGACGGCCAAATTTAGGTTTGGCGTCGGTGAAATAAGCCACCGGGTCGAAGCCGCTGATGGCGAGCCCAGTATGCGCGTCCACCACAAGCGGGTCGTTGATGGCGGCGCCCAGCGCGGGACCGGCGCAAATATCGCCGAAGATCGCAAGCACAAGTGCCAGCCCGAGGGCCGGTAGCGACTTCCGTTGCTGCCGTGGTGCAGTCATAGTTCTCGGCGACCCTTAACCGATTCGGGGCTTGCTCTGGCGCCGCCATATTACGGCCACCGGCGTGAGCAACCGGTTAAACGGGGCTGGAGTCTCTTTATCCGATGGAGCATCCGATGCGCGCTGCCTTGCGCCTTGCGGCCCTCACCCTGTGCCTTATCGCCTTTGGCACTGATTTTGCGGCCGCCCAAAACCAGCCGCCGCCGCGGCCTGGAGGCAGGGACACATTTCATTCCGAAGAAATCGTTCGCGAAGGACATCGCTTCTTCGGCTCGGTCTCGCGCGGATTGGCGGAGGTGGTGCAGCACGCGGTAAGCCGCTGGGGCGAGCCCAACGGCTATGTGCTCGGCCAGGAAGGCGGCGGCGCTTTGGTGGTCGGTCTGCGCTACGGCGACGGCAAGCTCTACACAAAGAATGCCGGCGACCGCCGCGTCTTCTGGGAAGGTCCATCGGTCGGCTTCGACACCGGCGGCGAAGGCTCCCGCACCATGATGCTTATTTACAATTTGCCGGCGACCGACGCGATCTATCAGCGCTTCGCCGGTATCGACGGGTCGGCCTATTTCATCGGCGGCTTCGGCATGACCGCGCTCGCCGCCGGCAGGATCGTGGTGGTGCCGATCCGCTCCGGCGTGGGCCTAAGGCTGGGCGCCAATATCGGCTACCTCAAATTCACCCCGAACGCGACTTGGAACCCGTTCTGAGCCGCCGCTTTCCTTAATATTAAGCGCCGGCCTGAGACACCGCGGGACGCAGGCCCCGGGTTTAGGTTAATCTTGGGTCGCGCTGGCAGGCAGTGCCCGCCCGTGTCATGGTTTGCGCGGGGCTATCCGGGCAGGGTGAGTTGGAGGCGACGCTCATGATCGAGCCGATCATGTATTTCGGGATCGGATTCCTTGTTGCAGCCCTGATCGGGCTCGTGGTCGTTCCCCTCGTTCATGGCCGCGCGGTGCGGTTGACCATGCGGCGCCTCGAAGCGGCGACCCCGCTGTCGATGGCGGAACTCCAGGCCGACAAAGATCAATTACGCGCCGAATTCGCCATGTCGACGCGACGGCTCGAAATGAGCGTCGAACAGCTCAAGACCAAGACCACCAGCCAGCTCGCCGAACTCGGCAAGAAGGGCGATGCCATCAACCGGCTCAAGATGGAGCTGGGTGAGAAAACCGCCACCATTTTCGCGCTCGAAGCGCGCGACAAGGCGTTGCGCGACCAGCTGCGCGCGACCGAAGAGGAAGTTGCCAGCAAGACCGGCGTCATGCACGACGCCGAGCGCTCGCTGTCCGACAAGAAAGCCGAACTCGCCAAAGTGGTCGGCGCACTGGACGAGCGCTCGACGCTGGCGGATTCGCAGCGAATCGAGCTCGTCTCGCTCAAAACCCAAGTCGAGGCGCTCCAGCAGCGGCTCAGCGATGCCGGCAGCGAGGTCAAAGCGGTGGAAGACCGCCGCGACGCCGAGCGGGTCGAGCTCAAGCACGCGACCCAGGAATTGGCGGAAGAGCGCGGCCGCGTTGAAAATCTCGGCCACCGCGTCGCCGAACTCGAACAGCAGCTGGTGGCGCAAACCACGGAAGCCGAACTACTCGGCCGCCGCGCCCAGGATCTGGAAAACCGCCTCGGCGAGCAATCGCGGCTGCTCAATCAGACCGAATTCGAGCTCAATCAGGTGCGCGAGGAAATCGGCGTGGCGCGCAAGACCGAAAGCGACCTGCGCACCGCCATCGCCGAGATCGACGACCGCACCAGTTCGGCGACTGAGAAGCTCAAGTCGGAAAAAACCCAGTTGCAATCCGAACTCGGACGCACCACCGACGAGCGCGATCGGCACGCCCACGAGCTTGCCAATCTCAAGCGCGAGGCCGAGGAGACCTGGGCATCCGAGCGTGTGGAAAACGCCCTGCTGCGCGAGCGCATCAACGATGTCGCGGCCGAAGTCGCGCGGCTCGCCTCGGCGCTTGAAGGCCCGAACTCGCCGATCGACGCGATCCTCGCGGCCGAAACGGTGCGCGACCGCGCCGTCAGCGGTACGGTTTCCGGCGATAGCGATACCGATTTCGCGGCCGCCGCCTCGACCAATGGCGATCTCGCCGACCGCATCCGTGCACTGCAAACCCATGCTTCGCGCGTACCACACGCCGACGTTCCGAAGAGCCGTAACTAGGCGCCTGGGATCGCGTTATGTGCACGTGATCTTGTCCGAAAGCCGTGCCCACTTTTCGGGATATTGCGCGGGCTTCGCTTGACACCTCTTCGACGCACTCCTTATATCGCCCCGCCGAAACGGCCGGGCGCTTAGCTCAGCGGGAGAGCGTTCCCTTCACACGGGAGAGGTCATAGGTTCAATCCCTATAGCGCCCACCATTTCTAAATTCCTCTGCAATATAGCGAATCTCATTTGTGATGTTTGACGCGATTTTATCGCGCCCATGATACCGCCCACGAAATGGAATTGTTCGTGTCCTTCCCACGACCGTCATTGTTTTGTTTGGCCACGGCGGCACGACACAGCTTGGACACGCGGACATCCGGATGGTTGAGAAACACTATGGACATATCGCGCCGAACGATGTGCCCGATACGGTCCACGCAGCCTTTTGGCACTTAAGGCGTAATCGCCACCCATGTCGGGTCCCATTCAGGAAGAACGATACGCGCCCTTCAGCATGGTTGCCTTCACCGCCGTTTCACGACCATTGGCAGGCCGCCCTTCGGCCGCAGCGTCACCTTTTGCACCGGCCAGACCATGTGGCCCGGCGCCAGCTCAAACGTGAAATGACGCATGAGCGTGGCGAGAACGATGGTTGCTTCCTGGATCGCAAACGTCGCGCCGATGCAGGTGCGGGGCCCGACGCCAAACGGGAGATAGGCAAAACGGTCGATCGTTGCGCGCGCGCCATCGAGGAAACGATCCGGGTCGAAACTGGCGGGCCGGCTCCATAATGCGCGATGGCGGTGCAGCACATAGGGAGCAATCGCCACCATGGTGCCGCGTTTAATGTGGTGGCCGGCGAGTTCGTCGGGGCCGAGTGCCGCGCGGCTGATCGCGGTAATCGGCGGAAAAAGGCGATTTGTCTCGTCAATGACTGCGCGGGTCTCGACCAGACGCTCCGCCATTCCGCCAATGTCGCCGTTGAGTTCGCGATCGGCTTCGGCCTGAACCCGCTCACGCCATCGCGGCGATTGGGAAAGCAGAAATAGCGACCAAGTAATGCAATTGGCCGTGGTTTCGTGGCCTGCGGCGATGAATGTCAGGATGTTCGCCTTGATCTCGGCCTCGCTCAGGGTCTTGTCGGTTTCCGGGTCGGTGGCTTCGAGCATTAGCGTCAGGATGTCGCGCGGTACGCCGTCGGATCCACCGGCGATGCGGCGGCGCCGCGCTGCGATGATCGCGTCGATCACCTCGTCGAAAAGGCGCAACATCGGCCGCAGTTTTCGGGCGCCAGGACGGGGGATCAGGCTTGGCACACCGAGAACGTCAAACGGATCGATGCGACCGATCCGTTCGAAATACGTTTTCATGGCCAGCCGAATATCCTCGCGGTCCCGACCGAAGCCGTCGGAAAATATGGTCCGCTCCAACACGTCGAGCGTGACCCGCGTCGCCTGCACCGCAAGGTCCACAATCCGGCCCTCATGCCGGCCGAGCCGCTCAACCATTATCTGCGCCGCGTCAAGCATGGCTGCGGAAAAACCGAGGACGGATTTGCGGGCAAATAGCGGCGCGAAAGTGCGGCGTTGCATTCGCCATTGCTGCCCTTCGGCGGTGAGCAATCCGTTTGTCAGCCCCGCCGACAAGACACGCCGCTGCAGCCAGTCTTTTTGGTAGTTGTTACAGTTGTCCATGAGGACATGGCGAATAGCCGCCGGGTCACTGATCACGGCGACCCGGCCGACCGACAAGCCGCCCATGACTATCGGTTGTTCGAAATGCGCCTTTGTCCACGCTTCAAGTGGATTGCTCGTAAGCACACGCAGCAGCGCAAACGGGCCGAGTGGTTTGAGCCGCGGCGAAGGCACGGCCGGAGTGAACACAGCGGTCGAATCGAGCAAACCAGCCTCCCCTGCGCTCCGATCGAGTACATCTTCAATCGGGCACAAATGCCCCATCGGCACAACGGCATTCTCGGAACAACGGCTTCCATCGCGACCGGGTTCCATGATTGCCTGGGATCCGCCGCCAAATTATCTCGTTCGATGTGTAGCGGCATCCTGGCGGCTGAGCATTCGAGCCCAGAGACACATCCGGACTTCCGCTGTTGCCAATAAGATTTGGCACGGGAGAGGTCGTAGATTCAATCCCTACATCGCCCACCATTCAAGGCCCGCGTTTGGCCGATTTAATTTTGTGCACTCGCCAGACAATCTCCATGCCGGCCACACTCTCAATGTGGCCAGCGCGACAACCCTTTGACGCAAAGCTCGCTCCTCTTTCGGCAATTACGGCCCGCGTGTTTAAATGCGGCAGGGCCTTGAACGAATAACCGTTGCTTGCAGACGTTCTGGCCACGCATCCCGACCGCTTATTTTTTGCAAGGCCGCACGAAAATCTATTGATCCGGAATTGGCGCAGCGCATCGCTTTGAAATTGCGTTGAAAAAGTGGAACAAAAAAGTTATGCGAATAATTACATCGTGCTGGCTTGAATTGAGCGAATCGGCGCAGGTTGTTTTTGTCAAAAAATTTCCGTATTCGACCGCCGAACAATGGAGCGCGCTGATGATTCTAGATAACCAAACGTGTACGCCGGGCGTTCGAGTGATCGTCGTTGCCAATGAAAAGGGTGGCTCCGGGAAGTCGACAATCGCCATTCATATCGCAATTGCGTTGATGCGATCGGGCCAGGGCGTCGCCACGATCGACCTCGATGCGAGGCAAAGAAGCTTTACCCATTACATCGACAACAGGCTTGCCTGGTCGAGACAACGCGGCAAGGTTCTTCCAGCTCCCACGCATGTTTGTTTCGACGAGGAGTCCGAGTTTGCGACGTCGGAGGATGAAGCTGCGGGGCGCGCTGCTTTTACAAGTACGCTCGAGCATCTGGCCGCGCACCACAGCCATATCGTCATCGATACCCCCGGCCATAATCATTACCTGACGCGGCTCGCCCATTCGGTGGCGGATACGTTGATCACGCCGCTAAACGACAGCTTTGTCGACCTGGACGTCCTCGGTAGCGTGGATCCGGAAACTTTCGGCATCACCGCTATCAGTCATTATGCCCGAGTCGTCGAGGATGCGCGCGCCAAGCGGAAGCTCGACGGCAAACCCGACATTGATTGGATCGTGTTGCGAAACCGGCTTTCGACACTGACGTCGCGCAACCGAAGGTGCGTCGGCGATGCCATTCAGGGTCTGTCGCAAAAACTCGGCTTTCGCTGCACCGAAGGCCTGGCCGAGCGCGTTATTTTCCGCGAGTTTTACCCACGTGGCCTGACTGCCGTCGACGAGCTCGACGAAATCACGCTCGGTACTCGCCCGACCATGTCGCACGCCACGGCCCAGCTTGAGGTGCAAAGCCTGCTCGGCTCGCTCTTGGGTGCGCCCGCAGGCGATGCGGACAACGCCGATACGTCCGACCAGGCTCACGCCGCGTAAGCCAGAATCTTTTCGCTATCGCGACAAATTCCCGCGCCGGCGGCCGCTGTTGTCATTCGTTGCCGCCGGACGGCTTGATCAGACCTATGCGCACGGCGATCGCGACCGCGTGCACCCGGTTTCGTGCGCCCAGTTTTCGCGCCGCAACGCGTAGATAATGCATTGCCATGCTCTTGCTCACGCCGAGCAATTCGGCCATTTCGTCGGCCGAACGCCCATTCGCAAAAAGTTTAAGCGCTTCAAGCTCATTATCGTCCAGCGGTCTCATTAATTGTAATTCGCCCATGGGCCGCATTACTTTTCGGACTTGTTATGGTTGGGTTTGTGTTTCCGGGCACCAACCCGCTGTTTCGGCGGATCGGCCGCTGATTCTTTCTCTTTTCGCCATTGCAGAAATTGCTGGAACATCGCGGCATTCTGTTCCGGGGTTAATGCGGCGGACTTTTCGCCTTGCGCCGAAGCGTGTGCCGTCATGAACTTGTCGAACTGGCGTCGCGTTTCCGCGATGGCCGGGTTCGCGTGCTGATCGAGCCACGCTTGCGCCGCCGGGAACCTTTTCCACCCGGCCAAAGGCGCGCTGAGCACGACTTCCTTCCATTTGGGATGGAACGGCGGCTTTTGAAGATCGTGAAATTTGTCGAAGAACGCTTGAACGAAGCGTTCGACCTTGCGGTACCGGTCAGTCCCGCGGTCCCAATTGTAAGCGGCGAGAATTGCCGGCACCGCGATTGTATCGATCCGCTGCCCGGGCGGTATCAGGGCAGGATAATCCTCGGCCTTCAACTGCGACGGCAGATAGTCGACCTGCAGCGCCGGCGCATATTCGATCGGGACCAGATGAAACCGTTCGTCTTTGATCGTCGTGGTGAATTTCGAAGGAACGCCCTGAACCGCGACCATCGCGTCGATCTCGCCTTTGCGTAATTTTTCATAGGCGAGCCGCTGCTCGATGTAGACGAACTTCGGCTTGATGCCGAGACGCTCGAAAACGGTGATCGCGGTGATAAACGTGCCGCCGTTGGGCAAATCGACGGCGACCGTCTTGCCTTCGAGGTCCGAAAGTTTTTTGATCGCCTTTGGCGCAACGACGTGCATATCCTCGTTGTAGAGTTTCGTGATGTAGGTCAACTGGCTCTTGAGGTTGCTCGCGTAGCCCTTTTTCTCAAGGTAATCGAGCGTATCGGAGCGAATGATTCCTATATCGACGCCGCGCAAATACAGAATATCCGCGATGCTTTGAACTGAGCCGCGTCCAACGATCGGCAGAACGCGAAGGGTCTCGCCATCGTCGAGCATGGACGCGAGGTCCGCGCCGATCTGCACATACGTCCCACCGATCGTGCCGGTGATGATCGTGGTCGTATTGGCGTTAAGCCGCTCCTTCGTCGATTGAGTAGCGCGTCCATAACTAAATATCGCCTTCAGGCCTTCGCTCACCTGCCCCGGATCGACTTCGCTTTGTCCGGCGAGGCTCGGCAAAGTCGAGGTAATGAGTGCCATTGCGGCTGCCGCAAGGCACACCAATCGCGTGGATTTCGTCATGCTGTACTCCCCGTGGCGGTGATTATTGGTTGGCGCTCGCAAGCGCTTTGAGATGTGCCGATGCGTCGGTTGAGCCCCAATCCCGGGCCCTTTGATACCAGGTGCGTGCAAGCGCCAGATCCGGCGAGGCGCTGGTACTGCCGAACCTCTTGATCACGATCGGATCGTAGGTGGCGCCCAGTTCGTATGCCGCACGGGCGTCGTGTGCTTCGGCAACCCGATGCAGCAGGAGACGGGCGGCCGGCAGATCGCCATTTCCCGCGAGTTCTTCGGCGCGTTTGAGCAGCGCAGCAGCCTCTCCGGGATCGATCTTCCTTGGCGCTTCCGGGCTATTGGCGCCCGGCGGATCGGCGGCCGCCAACGGTCCCGCCGCCTTCGCAGGTTCAGCGGCTTTCTGCCACCAGACGTAATGGACGGGGCTGCGTACGATCGCCTGACCGTTGCCGCTACGCAGTTCCGCGATGGCGGTCATCGGTCCGACATAGTCGCGGGGCGGAATGACGCGGGCTTTTGGCAAGTCGTCGATTGCGACTTGCCAAAGCCCTTCACCTGCAGCGGTGCCGGTACTCAATACCGATCCGGCAAGGAGCCCGCTCAGGTAAATCGTCGCGCCAGCCGTGTAGTTCGTTACTTCGAGGCCGAGTGGCAACGGCGCGTTGATTTCCCCTCTGCCGTCCTCAACGGTGAGCGTCGGCGCCACCGTTTTCTGCGGCACCTCATTGAGCGCGGTGTTTACCGCCTGCAAGCGGTCGGCAAGGGACAACTCCGCGGTTTTTTTGGGCGGCGAGCGGTCAAGCCCCGCGAATTTCGTCGGATCGAAAAACATGATCACGACAGCGATCGCGGCAGCGGCGCCTAAGCTGGCGAGGATCATGACCGGGCGCTTGCGCTCGAAGCCGCTGGGACGGGCATTAAATTCATCGTCGATCAAACGGCGCACGGCACCCGGAAGCGCGTCTGCCAGCGCGGCATTGCCGTAGCGCGTTCTAATTTCGTCGAAAACTTGCGGGGCCGGCGGACCATCGGCATCTGCCAATGGCTGGATGGACGGCGGGTCGCTAATGCTGGAACGCGTCTTGCGTGGGGCGTAATATTGCAGGCTGTTCGGATCAAGAGCGTCGTGCTGGATGGGTGTACTCATACGCAACTCCCTGTCGTGGCACCGCGTTTACTAAACGGTTTCGTTGTTATTGAATCATCGAGCTCCCGTGAATGTTTCGCGCAAGGTTGCAGCGGAGATGCCAACAGGCACTCCGATCGCATTCGTTAAGTCGGCTTGGATATGCAGTAAGTGCCATCGTTCCGCGGGTGCACATTGTGGCGCCCGACGCGCCGTCAACGGCACGGAATAGAATTCAAGCAACCCGGCGACACCTAGATCGCACCCGCTTCGCCCCCGAGCCTTCATCGCCTCGTCCCCGCCGGCAGATGCGCCGCTTCAAATCAAGCGGCTGGAAAGCTAGGTGCTGATGATGGATATGGTCGCCGGGCTTTAGTTCGTCCGAACTGCGACGGAAATGTGAAAAGTTCGGATTGATAAAATTTTCTGCTTCTAACGGTTTCGCCCGGCGCAATTCGAAAATTGCAAACGAGTCGGCGCATCAATCGAGATTATTTTGCGAATGTCCGGCATGTACGCAAGATTTTTCGCCGGAATGCCAATCGATCGCCGTTCGACCGCGCTCGATTCATAGCGGCGGCGCGGAATCGCGCCGTAAAAAAAGCCGAATGATTATTGCGGCCATTGGAGATTTGGCAGGCCCTTCCGAAAAAATCGACCGGCGCAAATTCGCTCCCCGCGCGACGGCCGCAGCGGGGGAAAAAACCACACAACCTGAACACGAACGTCACCAGGGCTACTGCATCAAAACCGATTGGTTTTCCCCATTACGCCCGCGGGAAATGGTACATCCCGGTCGGCGAAAAGATGCGCTGACCCACCCGGCCAGGGCAACGGCCCGCGTACCTCGGATTAAATCGGCGGTATCTCGAAACAAAGGCGGACTATATTCCCCGGATGAATACTGAATTCCCACAGCGTCCAGCAGTCATTCCAGGATTTACCGCGCGACGCCGGCCTAAATGCGGCCATGCGTTTCGCGTTGACCCTTTTGATCGAACGTCTTTCTTCGGGTAGCCGAATGATGTTTCGTCGCGAATCTGGATTTGTCGGGGCCGGCTGAAATGAACTGGACCGAAGGCTACCTGACCGAGGGATACATATTCGGTTATTTCCGCGAGTTGTCTCCGGACAATCTGCGGCTTGCGTGTCTGTCCGCAGGACTGGCCCCGCCGACGGCTAAACCGCTTCGTTATCTTGAACTTGGTTACGGCCAAGGCATCCCGATCAACATCCACGCAGCCGCCGCGCCCGGTGAGTATTGGGGAACGGATTTCAATCCGACGCAGACTGCGTTTGCGCATTCGCTTGCGGATGCTGCGGGCTCAGACGTGGTGCTGTTGAACGATTCGTTCAGTGAACTCGCTGCCAGGTCGGATTTGCCGAAGTTCGACATCATAGCGCTGCACGGAATCTGGACTTGGGTCAGCGAAGAAAACCACCGCATCATCGTCGACATCATCAAGCGCAACCTGCAGGCCGGCGGCGTAGTCTATATCAGCTACAACTGCCTGCCCGGTTGGGCGCCCGCTGCTCCATTGCGCCATCTGGTCAAGCTCTATGGCGAACTGGCAAGTTCGGATATCGCCAGCGTCGAGGACAAGCTCATCGCAGGCGCGAAGTTCACGCAACAAGTGGTTGACGCCGGCGCGCATTATTTCCGCGACCATCCGAACGTGGTCGAAGTGTTGAATTCGCTGATTGCGACCGACCCTCACTATCTCTCGCACGAATATTTTACGAAAGCCTGGTACTTAATGACGTTCTCCGACATGGCGCGCACGCTGGGCAACGCGAAGCTGACCTTCGCCACGTCGGCGACCATTTTCGAGCATGTCGATTCGATAAATTTTTCCAGCCAAGGGCAAGGCCTGCTCGCAAAAATTGGAAATCCGATCCTTCGCCAATCCGTACGCGACTATTTGGTCAACCAGCAATTCCGCCGCGATATCTTCATCAACGGTCCGCGCCAGCTCGCCCCCTCCGAGCGATGGGAAATGCTGCGGGCTGAGTTGTTTGTTCTCGCCAGCAACCCGGATGATATTCCGATGAGAATAATCAGCCCAACCGGCGAAATTAAACTGAAGGAGCAGATTTATCGGCCGCTCATTGAGGTCCTCGCCGAGGAAAATTACGCGCCGAAGACGCTCGGCCAGTTAGCCGGCCATGGCAAGCTCAGATCCCTGGAAATTTCTGAAATATTCGAAGCTTTATTGGTATTGACCGGTAGCAGCCATGTTTGCGTTGCCCGGGAGCCTACGGTCGAATCGCGCCGCCATTGCTCGGCATTAAACCGATACATCTGCGAACAGGCTCGCAGTGAAGGCCAGGTCAACCACATCGCCTCACCGGTAACGGGTAGCGGACTCTATGTGAACCGCACCGAGCAGCTCCTTTTACTCGCAGGACAGCTCGGCAAAGAATCGCCCGCCGAGAAGGCCGCCTATTTGACTGAATTGGTGATCGCGCAGGGCCATGGCTTCACCAGGGACCAAAAGGCGTTGATGACACCCGAAGAAATTAGGACGGCATTAACGCGGGACGCAACTATGTTTGCCCAAAAGCGCCTACCGATTTTCAAGGCACTTGGTATTGTCTAGAGCTTGATCGCCAAACGCTTGTCCTCGGAATGACCTGGGACGAAAACGGGGGAGTGCCCGCTATTTTCCTTCGGATCATTTGCGGCGCGATGGGAGATCGCGCGATAGATTCTTCGACGCCAGTTCGTCGACATAATCCTGCCAATAAGCCGCATGGTTGCGGCCCAAATCGAGCAAGTAGTCCCAGCCGAAGATGCCGGTCGAGTGCAGATCGTCGAACACGAGCCGCACGGCGTAATTGCCGACCGGCAGCACCTCGAGAATGCCGACGTCGCGTTTGCCGGGAACGGTTTTGCGTTCCTCGGCGGAATGGCCCTGCACTTCCGCACTCGGGCTTTTCACGCGCAAATACTCAGCCGGCAGATCGAAGCGTTCGCCGTCGTCGAAGCTGACGGAGAGCGTCTTGCGGTCCTTATGCAGGCGCAGTTCGCTCGGCCAGGCCTGCGTCTCGTTGGCGCTCATACGCATTCCTATAACGCGCCGGCCTAAACGACAAATCGCACGGTGCCGGAGGCGCCGAGATCGAAGCCGCCCATCTCCTGCGCCCGCGCGGCGAGTTCGGCCGATTGCAGGAAACGGATCAGCGCCTGCAAGGCGGGACGGAAGTAGTCGCGCTGGCGCATGAGCAGATCGAACGGTTCCCATACGATAGGCACGAAATCGAGACCCGCGGAATTGGCAACCGAACGCGTGGCGATGCCGGTATCGGCGCGCCCCACGCGGATCGACTGCGCGATATCGGGACCGGTCGGGCAGACCGGGCTGACGGCGACAAGCTGATCCAGCGTGGCTTTCGCGCGGTGCAGCAGCGAGAGCAGCAGCAATTGCGCGCCGGCCCCTTTCGGGCGCATGGCGGTGCGCGCACGCTTAGCGATGACGTCTCCGATGGCGCGGATTTTGAGCGGATTGCCGGGCGCCAGCATCAGGCCTTGCTCGCGGCGGCAGAAGGCGATCATCACCGCATCCTGTAAATCGTTGCGACCGCTGACCGCAGAAACGTTGGCGTCGGCTTCCGGATCCTCCAAGGCATGCAGATGCATGGCGGCGGCAATGGTTTCCCCGGCAATGAAACGGTTGAAGCCGGCTTCACTGCCGACCGCGAGCGTGGCGAGGCCCGAGCCGCTCTCGCGCAGCGCCCATTCGAGCAGCGGGTCGTGACTGCCGCCGACGATCGGCGCCGGCTCGGGCCGCGTCATGCCTTCCGGTCGCGAGATGCTGGAGGTCAGCCAGTGATCGAGCTCGGCCTTGGGGAACAGCCAGCGGCCGGTGACTTTGGTGCAGGGCACGGTACCCTCGGCCACCATTTCGTAGATTTTGCGTTCCTTGAGGCGGAGATATTTTGCGGCTTCGGCCGTGGTGAAAAGCTGCATGGACTACCTGCGCGCATATGCATTTTTTCGAGAATGCCCAAATCGGCAGAAAAAACAAGGCGGTCAACAGCCGCGCAATGTGGCCAAATCAATTCAGCAATGTCGCTTGGCCTGCGGTCCGCCACCGGCTGTTTTTGCCAACCTTATGAGACCCGCTTCATCAGTAGAATTGAGTTTGACACACCGTCTGAAATCCCTGTCGATCCATCCTCGCGTATGTCAAGCAACTGGCAGTCTGCCTCATCGGCTATTCGCCATATAACGGCTTGAGGCAGCACATGCATTTCCATGTAGCCGCCGATCTTCTCATTTGCGAGGTGTTGGTCAGCGTGGAATACGGCATTCACACGATAAGTTGGGACTTGGAAATACGCCAATCCACCGGGCTTTAGTTTTCCAAGGATAGTACCCAATAAGAATGCCATGACGGGTGGAGGATTATGCTGCAACACGATGAGTGACACAAAACAGTCGAACTCAGGGAGTGTCTCGATTTTATCGATGGTGTTTAGAAGGCGGAGGTCGACATTCGCCAAGCCCTCACGTTGTAATGCCTCGGCGGCAACCCGAAGGTGAGACTTGGATATATCAACCGCGACCAGCTCGGGGAAAATCCGAGCGAGCCAGATCGTCATACGTCCGACACCACATCCAAGCTCAAAACACCGTTGAAGATTTCGGTAATCTACCCCAGCCCTATCCGCCGCATGAGTGAACTTCGCAACGTCGCCCTTTCCCGAGGAATAAAACTCTTCAATGTTGCTACCAATAGTTTGAGCTTTGTACTTTTCGTTTGTCAGAACAGACCAATAGGGTTCCCGCTCGCCTAGAAGATACCAATTTGCCTCGACGTGCCGTATTAAAGCGGCTAATGTATTCGGTGAAACATCGACCTCAATATCGTTTTTTTTCCAATTCAGTGGTTTGACAGGCATTTTCGTCTTCCCGCTATTTTTGTGCGCCTCGGCAAAATCGGACTTCTGCGTAAGAGTGCCCCGCTAAAGGATGAAGTGGGACAATAACGGAAAAAAAACCAAGGATTGCCAGCGCTATAATTTAGGCGTGGCGCTCCCTAGGGGACTCGAACCCCTGTTTTCGCCGTGAGAGGGCGACGTCCTGGGCCGCTAGACGAAGGGAGCCTGGCAGGAGTCTACGAGTAACCTCGATTACCCAGGCACGCAAGCTGGCCGGCCGGCCGGCGCGACAATCAGGGCTT
>JBOHII010000172.1:0-3427 GCA_050725955.1 Pseudolabrys sp.
TCGCTACGTCGGCGAGGTTAAAAACGTACCAGTTAAACCGCCAATTTCCGCTCGAAATGTGGAAAAACACGAAATCGGCGACCCAGCCATAGGCCAGCCGGTCGATGGCATTACCGACCGCCCCGCCGATTATGAGTCCGAGCGCCAGCGCGGTAAGGCGGACCTGCGTACGGGCGAGCCACAGCCAGAGCAGCAGCACGGCCAGTGCCTTGAAGCCGAGCAGAACCCATTGGCCGAGCACCCCTTGCGTCTGGAACAGGCCATAGCTGATGCCGGTATTGCGGGTGAGCACGAAATCGAAAAACGGGCCGAGCCGCAGCTGGTGGTCGGCGAGATCGAGCACGAACAGGAGGTAAAGCTTGCTCGCCTGATCGACGAGGCAGGCGACCGCCGCCACGGCGAGGCCGAAACGGGAGAGCGGGCCATAGAATAATTCGGCGCGCATTCACTCCGCCGCCTTGCGCATGGTTTCCCATTCGCGCAGCGCCTTGGCGTCGCGCGGCGAGACATCCGGATACTCGGGATCGGCGCCGATGGTGGTGAGGATTTTCCACGAGCGCGCGCATTTGCGGCCTTCGGCGAGATTGGGCACCACCGCAACGCCCGCAACGTCCGGCAGGCGGAAGGCATCGGCTGCGCCATCGTCCTTCACCAGCGTCGCCGCCGAGGTGATGCAGACCTCGGCAAGATCGATGTCGGCGACGGCCTCGAACAAATCCTCGTCCACCACATGCACGATCGGATGCGCTTCCAGCGAAGAGCCGATGCGCTTCTGCGCGCGCTCGATTTCGAGCGCGCCGGTGACGACGCGGCGCACAGTGCGCACCTTGCGCCACTTGTCGGCAAGCTTGTCGTCGCGCCAGGACGCCGGCACCGCGGGAAACTGTTCGAGATGCACGGATTTGGCGTCGGCGTCGTAGCGCGAGGCCCAGGCCTCCTCCGCGGTGAAACACAACATGGGCGCGAGCCACACCACCGTGCAGCGGAACAGGTGATCGAGCACGGTCAGGCAAGCTTTGCGCGTCGACGATGAATAGGGATCGCAGTAGAGCGCATCCTTGCGGATGTCGAAATAGAACGCCGACAGGTCCGCGGTCATGAAGGCCGACAGCGCGGCGAAGATGCGCTTGTAGTCGAAATCGACGTAAGCCTTGCGCACCAGCTCGTCGAGTTCGGACAGCCGGTGCAGCATCAGCCGCTCGAGGTCCGGCATCTGCTCGAACTTGACGCGTTCGTCGGCGTGGAAATGCGCGAGCGAGCCCAGCATCCAGCGCACGGTGTTGCGCAGCTTGCGATAGGTCTCGACCGTGGTCTTGAGAATTTCCGGACCGATGACCTGATCGTCCCAATAGTCGGTCGCGCACGCCCACATGCGCAAGATGTCGGCGCCCGATTGCTTGATCACGTCCTGCGGCGCGACCACGTTGCCGAGCGACTTCGACATCTTGCGGCCGTCCTCGCCGACGAGAAAGCCATGTGTCACCACGACATCGAACGGCGCGACGCCGCGGGTGCCGCAGGATTCGAGCAACGACGACTGGAACCAGCCGCGATGCTGGTCGGAGCCTTCGAGATAACAGACGCGGTCCGGTCCGCCCTGATGTTTGCGGCGGATGCCGGCGAGGCCGGGAAAATGCACCGGGTCTTCCAGCACGAAGGCATGCGTGCAGCCGGAGTCGAACCAGACGTCGAGAATGTCGTCGACTTTCTTCCAGCCTTCGCCGGCGCGCTTTGGCCCGAGGAAGCGCGCGGCGGCGCCCTCGGCGTACCAGGCGTCGGCCCCCTCGGCCTCGAAGGCTTCGACGATGCGCACGTTGACGTCCGGGTCTTCAAGGATATCGACCGCGCCGTCGCCCTTCTCCTTGACGAAGACGGTGATCGGCACGCCCCAGGCGCGCTGGCGCGAGATCACCCAGTCGGGACGATCGGCGACCATGCCGTTGATGCGGTTCTCGCCCTGCGGCGGCACCCAAAGGGTGGCCTGGATGCCGGCAAGCGCGCGGGCGCGCAAGGTGTCGCCGGGCTTGTCGATCGCCTTGTCCATGGCGATGAACCACTGCGGCGTGTTGCGGTAGATCACCGGCTTTTTCGAGCGCCAGGAATGCGGATATTGGTGCTTGAGGCGGCTGCGCGCGATCAGCATGTGGGCGTCGATCAGCGCCTTGATCACCGCCTCGTTGGCGTCGCCCTTGGCGCCCTTGTCGGTGATGACGCGCTTGCCCGTGAAGCCGGGCGCCTGCGCGGTGAAGGCACCGTTTTCGTCGACGGTGTAGGGGATGGTTGTGTTTATCTTATACCGTTCAAGTGTCTGTGCGTTTGCCACCCAGATCTCAAAATCCTCTCGACCGTGACCAGGTGCGGTGTGGACAAACCCAGTTCCCGCATCATCGGTGACATGGTCGCCCGACAACAAAGGCACGGGAAACTTATAGCCATCATTAAACATCGAGAGAGGATGACTGCATTCGATTGGAAATAAATCGACTTGAGATAGTTCGCGCAGCATTTTGTAATCGGCCACGCGAGCTTGTTTGAATACATCCTCCGCGAGCTTTTTTGCCAGGACTAGTTTGTCGCCTTTCCCGACCCAATTCTCCGCCGGAGCATCGGTCACCTCGTAAAGGCCATATTCTATTTTAGGCGAATAACTGATGGCGCGGTTACCGGGAATAGTCCAAGGCGTCGTGGTCCAGATCACTACTGACGCTTCCAACAAATCATCGGAGTCGCCTACGATTCTTTCAACCGGAAACTTCACCCACACCGTGTCGCTGGTGTAGTTCTCATACTCGACCTCGGCCTCGGCGAGCGCGGTCTTTTCCACCACGCTCCACATCACCGGCTTGCTGCCACGATACAATGTCTTGTTGGCGGCGAACTTCATCAGCTCGCGCGCGATCTGCGCCTCGGCGGCGAAATTCATCGTGGTGTAGTAGTGGTCCCAGTCGCCGATGACGCCGAGCCGCATGAATTCGCCGCGCTGCACGTCGAGCCAATGCTGGGCGAAGGCGCGGCATTGCCGGCGAAACTCGTTGATCGGCACCTCGTCCTTGTTCTTGCCCTTGGCGCGGTATTCCTCCTCGATTTTCCATTCGATCGGCAGGCCGTGGCAGTCCCAGCCCGGCACATAGTTGGAGTCGTAGCCCATCATCTGGTGGCTGCGGGTGGCCACGTCCTTGAGCATCGAGCCGAGCGCGGTGCCCATGTGGATGGGACCGTTGGCGTAAGGCGGGCCGTCGTGCAGGACGAACTTGTCGCGGCCCTTGCCTGCCGCGCGCAGTTGGCCGTAGAGCCCTTCCCGCTCCCAGCGCTTGAGCAATTCCGGCTCGCGCTGCGGCAGGCCGGCGCGCTTCGGGAAATCCGTCTGAGGCAGGAACAGCGTATCGGAATAATCGCGCTTTTCGGTCGACATGGCGGGCTGTGTAGC
>JBOHII010000173.1:0-3734 GCA_050725955.1 Pseudolabrys sp.
GGTCTGCACCGCGCCGGTGATGGCGAGGCTGGTGGCCGCCGCCAGGATCGAACCGGCGAGTGCTCCGCGAATGATGAGATCGACCGGCGATAATTTCAATTTGTTGCGCCCGGCCTCGACCATGGCCTTGGCGACGTCGACGGGCTTCACGTAATCCATTTCTCGACTCCCTGAATTGACGGTCGCCGAGATCGGTGTGCAGCAAGATCCGGCCGGCCGCATTGCCAATATTGCTGCAAAGCAGCAAAGACCGTGCCAGATCGGAAGCCACTGATATGTTTGACTTAATTATCAACAGGGAAGTTCCATCCGGACGTTTGCCTCGCAAAGCGGCACTGCCCGTCGAATGTCTGGGCAGCGCCTGCCGTCGGCAATTCACGGCTGCGGCCGCCCGGCTTTGGCGTCGACATGCGCGTGGAAATCGCGGCCGTTGCCGGTTGGCGCGACCACGCCGGTGCGAATGCAAAAGTCGCCGAAGCGCTCGCCCTTCTGCCGCCCGGCGGCATAGGCCGCGAAAATCGGATCGAGCGCGGCGACGATCCCATCGTGGGTAAAATCTTCGGCAAAGAGTTTGTTGAGGCGGGAGCCGTCATAGGCCGCACCCAGATAAAGATTGTAGCGGCCCGGCCCTTTGCCGACCAAGCCGATCTCGGCGAGATACGGCCGCGCGCAGCCGTTCGGACAACCGGTCATGCGGATGACGATGTCATCGGCGGACAGTTTGTGTGCAGCAAGTTTTCCCTCGAGTGCACCGAGCAGGTCGGGCAGATAGCGCTCGCTTTCGGCGAGCGCGAGGCCGCAGGTCGGCAAGGCGACGCAGGCCATGGAATTTCGCCGCAGGCCGGACCAGGGCGCCAGCAGCCCCGCCTCTTTCGCAATCCAATGGATTTCCATGCGCTTGTCGGCGGGAATATTGGCGACGATCAGATTCTGATTGGGCGTGATACGGAATTCGCCCTCGTGGCGTTGCGCGATGCTGCGCAGGGCCGACATTTGCTTGGCCTCGGCATTATCGAAGAGCCGGCCGTTCTGCACGAACAGCGTGAGATGACTGCGGCCCTCGACGCCGTCGCTCCAGCCGTAACGGTCGCCGGTCGAGGTGAAGGCGAACGGCCTCGCCTCCTCCAGCAGCACGCCGGAACGGCGCATCACTTCGGCGCGGAAGGCGTCGAGCCCGCGATCCTCGATGGTGTATTTGAGCCGCGCATGCTTGCGGTTTAACCGGTCGCCCCAGTCGCGCTGCACGGTCACCACCGCCTCGGCGACCGCCACCGCATCTTCGGTCTTGCAAAACCCCATCACATCGGCGGTGCGCGGATAAGTGTCCTCCTCGCCATGCGTCATGCCCATGCCGCCGCCGGCGGTGACGTTCCAGCCGGCCACGCCACTTTTGCCGTCGAGGATGGCGATGAAGCCGAGATCGTGCGCGAACACGTCGACATCGTTCGATGGCGGCACCGCCATCACGATCTTGAATTTGCGGGGTAAATACGTTTTGCCGTAGATCGGCTCGACTTGCGTCGCCTCGCCGCCGGCGATTCGTTCGCCGTCAAGCCAGATCTCGCGGTAGGCGCCCGTGCGCGGCGTCAGGTGATCGGAGATAGCGCGCGCGAGCGCGAGCGCCGCGGCATGGGCCGGGCCCTGTTCGGGATTGGCGCCGCACATCACGTTGCGGTTGACGTCGCCGCAGGCCGCGATCGAATTGAGCAGCGCCGCATCGATTTGACGGAGCGTCGCCTTCAGGTTCGACTTGATGACGCCATGCAACTGCACCGTCTGCCGCGTGGTGAGCCGCATGGTGCGATTGCCATAGTCGTGCGCCACCTGATCGAGTGCGAGCCACTGCGCGGGCGTGAGCACGCCGCCGGGAATGCGCACACGGATCATGAAGGCAAAGGCCTTTTCCATCTTCTTGCGCGTGCGCTCGGCGCGCAGGTCGCGGTCGTCCTGCAAATACATGCCGTGGAATTTCACCAGCTGCTGATCGTCCTCGACGATCGCGCCGGTGATTTCCTCGGCGAGGCCTTCGGCGAGCGTGCCGCGCAGGTAATCGCTCGCCTCCTTGATGCGCTCGTTGCGCGAGACTTCGTCGGTCATTCTTTTCTCCGTCATTCCGGCCGAGGTCGCGGAGCGACCGAGAGCCGGAATCCAGATGCATCTCCGGCGTTACCCTGTAACTGGATTCCGGGTTCGCGCCTGCGGCGCGCCCCGGAATGACCAAATTTGATTAATACGTATCCGTCAAATAGCGCTTGTTGCGCTCGAGCGTCGCCACCGCCTGCTCGGCCGCCTCCGGCGCGAGCGTCTTCACCTCGGCATAGGCGCGCACCAGCGCGGCGCGCACGTCTTTCGCCATGTGTTTGGCGTCGCCACAGACGTAGAAATGCGCGCCGCCGTCGAGCCATTCGATCAGTTCGCGGCGTTTGTCCCACAGTTTGTGTTGCACATAGACCTTCTCCGGCGTGTCGCGCGAAAAGGCGACGTCCATGCGGGTGAGCGATCCGTCCTTGAGCGCCTCCTGCCAGTCGAGCTGGTAAAGGAAGTCGTGGGTGAACTGGCGGTCGCCGAAGAACAGCCAGTTGCGGCCCTTGGCGGCGGCGGCGCGGCGCTCCTGCACGAAAGCGCGGAACGGCGCGACGCCGGTCCCCGGGCCGACCATGACGATGTCCTGGTCCGATGCCGGCAGCGCGAAATGCTTGTTGGGCTTGAGCTTGACCCGCACGCGGTCGCCGCGCTTGAGCCGCTCGGTCACATAGCCAGACGCGACGCCCGTGCGTGCACGGCCATGGCTCTCGTAGCGCACGGCGGAAATCAACAAATGCGCTTCCTCGCCAACCTCGCGGCGCGAGGATGCGATGGAATAGGCGCGCGCGGCAAGCGGCCGCGTCACCGCGCGCAGGTGTTCGGCGGTGAGCGCGATCGGGAACATGGCGATCAAGTCGATGAGCTGGCGGCCGGCGATCCAGTCCTTCGCCTGCCCGTCGGCGAGCAGCGCCTTGAAGTATTGATGGCCGGTCTGCGCCGCATAGCTTTCCACGGTCTTGAGCGACAGCGTGGTCACGTCGCGCGTCTTGATGAGTTCGGCGCGCAATTTGTCGTCGCCCGAAAGCCCGGCGAGTTTCAGCAGTTCATCGACATAGGCCGGATCGTTCTCGGCATACACGTCGAGCGAGTCGCCCGGCTCGTAGGCCGGCGCCGCGCCGTCGAAGGCGAGCGCGAGATGGATGGTTTGCTTGTTCGAGCGGGACGAATTCAGGTTCACGTGCTCGGTGATTTCCGCCTCGACGATGTCGGTGTTGGGCGCTGCGGCCGGCTTGCCGAAATCGACCTCGATCACCCGGCCGCGCGGCGCGTCCGGCGGCGTGAGAACTTTCAGGGCCTCGCCGATCCATGTCGAGGAAGGCTGGGCGAAATCGAGATCGCAATCGACACGCTCGACGACGCGCTTTGCGCCGAGCCCGGCCAGCCGCTCGTCGATTTTCCTGCCGATGGCGCAAAATTCCGCATAGGCGGTGTCGCCGAGCGCCAATACGCCGAACTCGACGCCATCGAGACGCGGGGCGCCGTCGGCCATCAGTTCATTGTAGGCGCGCGTCGCGCGCGCCGGCGGCTCGCCCTCACCCCAGGTGGCTGCGATCACCACCAGACGCTTGGCGGCGGTCAGCGCCGGCAGGTCGAGATCGGCCATGTCGATCAAATTGGGCTTCAGGCCGTTCTTGCGCGCCGATTTGGCG
>JBOHII010000174.1:0-3895 GCA_050725955.1 Pseudolabrys sp.
AAGCGGCCGCCATGGGCTCGATGCAGCCGCTCCAATTCAGCGGCTACATCATCGTCGAGCGTTAGGGTGGTCCTCATGCATCAAAACACAATATCCTTGATGCTTTGATGTCAAGCCTGGACACGCAACCCCGGCGGACCAAATTTGGGAGCCACCTTAGCGGCGGTCGTCATCGGCTTTGGGTTTTAGGGCAGATTGTCATCGGGCCGGCTCGCCGCGCGTCTTGTTCGGCTGGAACGGCTTCATTGCCTTCCATTCATAGTCAGTGAGTTCACAGCGCATGATCCAAGGCTCCGGTTTGGACACTGGGGGGCAGACTTCAGGATCGCTAATCGATATGCTTTTGCGCGTTATGAAGCGCGTTGGCCACCGTAGTGCGACCTGGAAGTTGACCCGGCGTTTGAGAGCGGGACCGCGGACTCGCCGGTGGGCATGCGTATGCGTGGCCGTCGTGATATGCGCGGCAGGGTATCTACACTTCAACCTCGTGTCGGCTCCAACGCAGTTGACGGGAGTGACCGAGCAATTGGGAAGGCCTGCAATCGCGCAAAAACCAGCGCAGCCACTACCACTTGCTGATAAAGATGAGAAGCCGTTGGCCGCCATCTCGGCTGATGTGCAACCTGAACAGTTGCCCAAGGCTCACAAGCAAGTGCGTCTCGAGGACGCCGACACCGCTGCTATCGAGGGCGGTGAGCCGAAGGACACGAACGAAAATCTTTCATACTTGGCGTATTACGCTTATTCGGAAGTGCTTCCCGACACCAAACCGGCGGATACCGTCCTCAGCGCTCTTAAGGACGACCCTCCTGGCACCCCTGTCGATGAAATCAAGCGGGTATCCGGCCTGCTGGGGCTGGACCTCACGTTCATGAAGTCGGTTGCGAGGATCGAGTCCGGCTTCAACCCCAAGCAGCGCACCGGCTCGTATATCGGCTTGTTCCAACTCAGCAAGCACGAGTTCGACGTGTACGGGTCCGGCGATATCCTTGATCCGCGCGACAATACGGTCGCCGCTACATTGAAGTTCATGACGGAAGGAATGCTGTTTGAGTTGTTCACGCATAAGAAGCCGACTTTGGACGGCCTTTATCTGATCCATCAACAAGGGGTCGACGGTGCGGCGGAACATGTGAGCCACCCTCACCGGCTCGCATGGCGTTCAATGTGCGCAACGGACGAAGGTAGGGAAAAGGGCGAGAAGTGGTGCAAACGCGCGATCTGGGGCAATACGCTTCCCGCAATCAAACGGGTCTGGAAGAACGTCAATAACGTCACGTCAGGCGAATTTATCGCGATGTGGCAACAGCGCGTGTCCCAGTTTTACGCGGCGTATTCTCAAACGACTGCGAAGCGATGAGCGGACAGCGGTGACAGCCGTTGTGAGTTCCAGTTGGGCCGGTCGACGTTTGGCGCGATTCAGGGGTGTGCGCCGCTCTTGCCGATGTTCGTGGCCGGAGTTAATTTCTGAGGTTCGCGATCTGAGTTCCGCGTCAGCGCGGACGGGTTTTCAAGCGGAGCGGCGATGGCCAATCGGCTGGGGACGACGCAACCGGCCGTGCCGATGCGGCACTGGCGGCTTGCTGCCATCCTGACGCTCGCGACGGTGGCCTCGTTGAACGCGCTGAGCGCCGATGCCCTGGCGAAACACGCGCGTCACGCGCCACCTGCCGAGATGGCGGCGCCGCGCGCGGCCGGCGAGCCGATCATGGCGATCGTGTTGATCAAGAGCCAGCAGGTCACCTTCTACGATGCCGACGGTTGGATTCTGCGTGCGCCGGTATCGACGGGGGTCACCGGGCGCGAGACGCCCGCTGGCGTTTTCGCGGTACTGGAGAAGGAAAAAGACCACCACTCCACCATGTATGACGATGCCTGGATGCCGAACATGCAGCGCATCACCTGGAACGGCATCGCGCTGCACGGCGGACCCCTGCCCGGCTATGCGGCCTCGCATGGCTGCATCCGGATGCCTTACGGCTTTGCCGAGAAGCTCTACGACAAGACGTGGATCGGGATGCGGGTGATCATCTCGCCGGACGATGCGGCCCCGGTCGAGATTTCGCACCCGGCGCTATTCGCGCCGAAGGCGGAGGCCGCCGCAGCTGCGCCGGCGCATGCCGACACGCTCGGCCGTGAGGCCGCGGAAGCTAAAAAGGCGGCCGACGAAGCAAAGAAGGCCGCCGCGCGCGCCAGGCGCGAGACGGTGTCGCTTGGGGCATTGCTGCGCAAGCTGAAATCGTTCAAGGCCCGGGCCGACGCCGAGCTCGCGTCCGCCGACAGGGCGCTTGCCGCGGCGACGACGGACGAAGCCAAGGCGCGGGCCTGGGAGCGCAAGCAGAAGGCCGCCGCCAGGGCCGTGGAAGCGGGTACGCAGCTCGACACGGCCACGGCCGATACGCAGTCGAAACGCGATGCCGCCGTTGCCGCGAAGGACGCGCTCAAGGCGGCCGAAACCAAGAAGGCCGCCGCCGCCAAGGCGGCGAACGACGCGAGGCTCGCGCTCGAACCGGTCTCGATCTACATCAGCCGCGCGACGCGGAAGCTTTACGTTCGGCGCAACACGCACAAGCGCTGGCCGGACGGCGGCGAGGTCTTCGACTCGTCCATCGAGGCTCCGGTCACGATCCGCGATCCCGACAAACCGATCGGTACGCATGTCTTCACCGCGATGGCGCGCACGGGCGAAGGGCTGCGCTGGACCGTGGTCACGATCGACCACGGCGACGACGCCAAGGACGCGCTGGACCGCATTACCATCCCGCAAGACGTGCTCGATCGCATCGCGCCGACCGCGCCACCGCGATCCTCGATCATCGTGTCGGACGAGCCGCTGAGCAAAGAGACGAACTATCGCACCGAATTTGTCGCCGTGCTGAGCAATCAGCCTCAAGGCGGCTTTATTACGCGCCAGCCGACCACCGATGGCACCTTCGCCAGCGACGATTTCCGGGGCGGCACCGGCTCCTTTTACTCGCGGGGAAACTGGGACGCCCCGAGTGGCAGTCGGCGCTATCGGCGCGCAGTTCCGTTTTTCCTGTTTGGGCGGTAAGGCGGTTGGATGCAGGCGGTTACGTCTGTTTTTGGCCGATGCTGTTGAAAAAGTCGACGTTTCTGCTGGGCAGCCGCCCTGGAGCGATTTGAGTGAGCTGGCACCTAAGTGGCTTCTGGCTTTAGGGCTGCCCGATTGGCGCCGGCTTAAATGCTAATTCCGGCAGTCTTGCCGCCGACTCTTACGCAGTGTTGCTTGGTGCATGCCTTACGGGTCCCTTGTTGTTTGGCCTTAACGCCCATGCACGGAAAAAAGATGACTTAAGGCTGAATATAGCTTCAATCGGCGGACTTTGAATCTGGACCGTAATGATTTTGCAGCGGTTCAACGTACTAGGCATATTCGCATAGATAGATCCCGGAGCCGCGGCAATGTTTAGAAGCTCGCCCGCGTTTACGTTTGTTTTGACGATGGGCTTTGTCAATTTATTTGGCGACGTCACCTACGAGGGTGGGGCCAGTGTCAACGGGCCTTTCATGGCCACGCTCGGCGCCGGCGCGGCGATAATCAGCATAACCGCCGGCGCCGGTGAATTCCTCGGCTATGCACTCCGGCCCTTTGCGGGATACATCGCCGACAAGAGCGGCCGCTATTGGGTCATCACATTCATCGGTTATTTCATTAACCTCATCGCCGTGCCCATGATGGCGCTTGCCGGAAGTTGGCAAGTCGCCGCCGCGCTGGTGCTCGCCGAACGCATCGGGCGCGCGATCCGAAAGCCGACCGTCGATGCCATGCTCTCCTACACAACGGGCGAATTGGGACGGGGATGGGTCTATGGATTGAACACCGCGCTGGATGAAACAGGGGCCACCATTGGACCCCTCGTTCTTGCGGTGATCC
>JBOHII010000175.1:0-3372 GCA_050725955.1 Pseudolabrys sp.
CGAGCTTGCCGGCGAGCAGGCGGCCGAGGGTGGATTTGCCGCCGCCGCGCAAGCCGATCAGCGCGATGCGCCGGCGCCGCAAATCATCCGCCGGTTCGCCGAAATGCTTGAGCAGCAAATTGCGCGCCTCGCTGAGCGCCGGCGGCGACAGGCGATCGAGGAATTGCGCCAGCAACACCCGGTCGAGGGGCGGCTCGGCGCCTTCCTGCAGCAGCTGCGTGACCGGCAAGCCGATGGCGCGCGCGATCCGGCGCAGCAGCACGATCGAGCAATTGCCCAGGCCGGCCTCCAGTTGGGCCAGATAGCGCTCCGACACGCGCGCATGCTGGGCCAGCGCCTTTCGCGACATGCCGCGCTGGTGACGCAGATTGCGCACGCGCTCGCCGAGGCGATGCAAATAGGCGTCGCTGTCGCGGGGGGCGGGTGGTTTGGCCGGTTTCATGGCCCCTCGCTTAACATGCATTATAATGCCAAAGCAAGTGACATTTTGCTTTGAGCAGTTGTAGTTGCGGATTAAAAGTGTTATTTCTATGCAAGATAATGCATAAGAGGGGAAGCGCCCCTCGGACGGCGTTTTTCCCGCGGTTAGCAAAGGCAAGACGCATGACCGTTATCGATTACCGGACCGAGCCCGCGCGCTACCGCCACTGGCGCATCGAATACGACGGCGACGTGGCTTACCTGATCATGGACGTCAATCAGGCCGGCGGGCTTGGCGACTACGAGTTGAAGCTCAATTCCTACGATCTCGGCGTCGATATCGAATTGAACGATGCGGTGCAGCGGTTGCGCTTCGAACATCCGGAGGTACGTTGCGTTGTGATCAAGTCCGGCAAGGACAACGTGTTCTGTGCCGGGGCCAATATCCGCATGCTCGGCAAGTCGACGCACGCGCAGAAGGTGAATTTCTGCAAATTCACCAATGAGACGCGGCTCGCCATCGAGGACGCCTCGGAGAATTCCAAGCAGACTTATATCTGCGCGATCAACGGCAATGCCGCCGGCGGCGGCTATGAGCTGGCGCTTGCCGCCGACCACATCATGCTGGTCGACGACCGCCGTTCGGCGGTGGCGTTGCCCGAGACGCCGCTGCTCGCGGTCCTGCCGGGCACCGGCGGTCTCACGCGTGTCACCGACAAACGAAAGGTTCGCCGCGACCGCGCCGATGTCTTCTGCTCCATTGAAGAAGGCATCCGCGGCAGCAAGGCGGTCGAATGGCGGCTGGTGGACGAGGTGGTGCCCAATTCAAAATGGAAGGAGACGGTGGCAACCCGCGCGCACGAAATCGCCGCGCGTTCCGACCGGCCGGCGAATGCCAAGGGCATCGCGCTCACCGCGCTCGAGCGCAAGATTGAGGCTGACCGCTTAAGTTATTCGCATGTCGATGTTGAGATCGACCGCGGCCGCGGATTGGCAAGCGTGACCGTGCGCGGGCCCACGCAAAGCGCGCCGGCATCGGTCGAAGCGGCACGCCAGCTTGGCGCCAAGTTCTGGCCGCTCGCGGTGGCGCGCGAACTGGAAGACGCCATCCTGCATCTGCGCGCCAATGAGCAGACCATCGGCGTCCTGCTGTTGCGGACGGACGGTGACGCGAAGGCGGTGCTCGCGCATGACGAATTTCTCGCCAAGGCCAATGGCGACTGGCTCATGCGCGAGATCCGCCATTATCTCAAACGCGTGCTCAAGCGCATCGACGTGACGCCGCGCAGCATTATTGCGTTGATCGAGCCGGGCTCCTGTTTTGCGGGTACGCTTGCCGAGCTTGCCTTTGCCGCCGACCGCTCGCTGATGCTGATCGGCACCCGCGAGGGCGACAATCGTCCGGCGGCCGCGATTACGCTCGGACAGGCCAATTTCGGTTTCTATCCGATGGGCAACGGGCTGACGCGATTGCAAACCCGCTTCCTCGGCGAGCCGAAACAGGTCGATAAACTGAAAGAAAAAATCGACGCGGCGGTCGAAGGCGAGGAGGCCGCCGAGCTCGGCCTCGTCACCATGGCCTACGAGGATTTCGACTGGGACGACGAATTGCGTGTCATGTTGGAGGAGCGCGCGAGCTTTTCGCCCGATGCCATGACGGGCATGGAAGCCAACTTGCGCTTCGCCGGCCCCGAGACCATGGAAACCAAGATATTCGGACGGTTGACCGCTTGGCAGAACTGGATCTTCCAGCGGCCGAACGCCATCGGCGAGCAGGGCGCGCTGAAACTCTACGGCAGCGGCGTGTCGCCGACCTTCAATAAGGAAAGGGTGTGACCATGAATATCGCGCAAGTCGACTACGATGGTTTGATCCCGAACAACGTCGCGCTCGGGCAGGACGAGCGCGTCAAGCGCGCGCTGGAAAAATGGCATCCTGGCTATATCAACTGGTGGAACGACATGGGGCCGGCGGGCTTCCAGGAATCGCTCGTTTATCTACGCACGGCGGTGAGCGTCGATCCCAAAGGCTGGGCCAAGTTCGATTATGTGCGCATGCCTGAATACCGCTGGGGCGTGCTGCTGGCGCCGCAGCACGAGGGCCGCAAGATTCCCTTCGGCATGCACAAGGGCGAGGATGCCTGGCAGGAAATCCCCGGCGAGTATCGTGCCATGCTGCGCCGCTTGGTCGTGATCCAGGGCGACACCGAGCCGGCCTCGGTCGAGCAGCAACGCTATCTCGGCAAGACGGCGCCTTCGCTCTATGACATGCGCAATCTCTTCCAGGTCAATGTGGAAGAGGGCCGTCACCTCTGGGCCATGGTTTATCTATTGCAGAAGTATTTCGGCACCGATGGTCGCGAGGAGGCGGAAGCCCTGTTGCAGCGCCGCTCCGGCGACGCCGACACGCCGCGCATGCTCGGCGCCTTCAACGAGAAGACGCCGGACTGGCTGTCGTTCTTCATGTTCACTTATTTCACCGACCGCGACGGCACGATGCAACTCGAGGCGCTGGCGCAGTCCGGCTTCGATCCGCTCTCGCGCACCTGCCGCTTCATGCTGACCGAGGAAGCGCATCACATGTTTGTGGGCGAGACCGGCGTTACCCGCATTGTGCAGCGCACCTGCGAGGCGATGAGGGATGCAGGCATCAGCGACCCTTTCGAAATCGACAAAGTGCGTAAGCTCGGCGTCATCGATCTGCCGACAATCCAGAAGAAGGCTAACCTACATTTCTCGCTGACCCTCGATCTGTTCGGCAACGAGATCTCGACTAACGCGGCGAACGCTTTCCATGCCGGCCTCAAAGGCCGCTTCCGCGAGGACCGGCTCAAGGACGATCACCAGCTTGAAACCGGCACCTATCCGGTTCTGCGGCTGGTCGACGGCAAGATCCAGAACGAGGATTCGCCGGCGCTCGCCGCGCTCAACATGCGGCTGCGCGATGACTACG
>JBOHII010000176.1:0-5736 GCA_050725955.1 Pseudolabrys sp.
AGACCCGAGGATCCCGCCGGACGTTATCCGGCACCGTTCGTCCATGGAGCCCGGACTTTCCTCCCCGGCCGCCTTTCGGCATTGGCGCGGAGCGGCCGTCCGGCCGACTGACGCAATACGCATGCGGCGGGGCGGCGTCCGCGTCAAGCCGCGGGTCCGATCATGGTGTCTGAAAAAATAGCCCGGGCCGGTTCGAAGGAACCAGGTCCGGGCTGGGGAGGATAGCCGTCGGTAATGGCTGCGGGTCAGGCCCAAGCGCTGAAATGCCGCTGGCTGCAGTTGGTATGGACCCGCACGGCGAGGCGCTTGACCAGCCCCGGAACCCGGGTAAGCGCGCCAGCCACGTACTTGGCGCGGCTCGCGTTCGCGCGGGCGATCGCGGCATGAGGGTCGATCGAAGTTACGCGGAGGTGGTTTTTGGTTTTCATCTGAGTTGCTCCTGGCGCCTGGTGTTGCCACTGATCTATCCGACAAGTGCATAATATTAGCTTTCTTTAGGATGATAATCTGCTATTTTGCGTATTCTTTCGTGAATATTTGTAACAAATATGGACGCGAATTCCGACCTGCGCGTCTTTGTCCGGGTCATGGACCGGGGCAGTTTTTCGGCCGCAGCCAAAGACTTAGGCCTGACACCCTCGGCCGTCTCGAAGCTCATTTCGCGGCTCGAGGATCGCCTCGGCGCCCGCCTGCTGGAACGCAGCACGCGGCGGCTGGCACTGACCCCCGAAGGCGAGACGTTTCTCGCCCGCGCCCGCCGCATCGTCGCCGATACCGAGGAGGCCGAGGCCGAGGTGGCGCGGGTGCGCGGGGCGCCGCGCGGCCGCCTGCACATCAATGCGGGCACCGCCTTCGGGCTGCATCAGCTCGCCCCGGCGCTCGCCGATTTCCTCGCCCGCTATCCGGAAATCGACATCGAACTGTCGATCACCGATCGGCTGGTCGACCTGATCGAGGAGCAGGCCGATATCGCGGTACGCTCCGGGCATGTGCCGGAGGGGCCGTTTATCCTGCGCAAAATCGCAGACCTCCAGCGCGTGATCTGTGCGGCGCCGTCATACCTCAAACGTCACGGCACCCCGCGCGTTGCCGCCGACCTGAAGAACCATGATTGCATCGTCGTCGCCGGCCCCGGCCTCAAGCGCTGGCCTTTCAACACGCGCAGTGGCGTCGATGTAGTGGAAGTGCGCCCGCGCGTGAGCACCGACGACGCGGAAGCGGCCGTACGGCTGGCGATCGAAGGCGCCGGCATCGTCCGTCTATCCGACGTGATCGTCGGCGGACCGCTGCGCGAGGGTCAATTGGTCGCCCTGCTTACCGACATCCACCACGTCGAGCCGTTTCCGCTGTCTGCGATCTATCCAGCGGGGCGCCAGCGGCTGCCGCGCGTCGCGGTGTTCATCGAATTCGTGATCGAGCGGTTTGGCCACGCCCCCTGGCGGCTGAGCCAAGGGACGGCGCCGCCTAGCTGAGTGGCGCCGGCCGCGTCTCCAACAGCGCGCGCAGCGTCAGCAGCGTCGACGGATCGGCAACGCCGTCGACCCGCGCCGGGCGAAAATGGCGCTGGAATGCAGTGACGACGGCGCTCATGGCGTCGTCATACTTGCCGGTCTCCTCGATGCCGTAGCCGTAACCGCGCAGCACGCGTTGCAACCGCCTTACCGCATCGCCGCTGTCGCCGGGTTTGATCGTGGGGCCGTCGAGATTGAGTGGGGCCGGGCGCACCCAGTGGCCGACGCCGGATTCATTCAATAACTCCCATGGAAATTTTTCGCCCGGATCCTGCTTGCGCGCCGGCGCCACATCGGAATGCGCCAGCACGCGGTCGGCGGCGATCCGGCCGCGCCGGGCCGAGATCGATTTGCATAGCGAAATCACCGCCGCCACCTGCCGCAGCGGAAAATGGGAGTAGCCGAATTCATGACCCGGATTGACGATTTCGATACCGATCGAGCATGAATTGATATCGGTTTCACCAGCCCAGGACGAGACTCCGGCGTGCCAGGCGCGCGCCTGCTCCGGCACGCATTGCACGATGTGACCGTCCTCGAACACCACGTAATGCGACGACACTTTGCTGTCCGACGAGCAAAGCCGGTTGAGCGCGGCGTCGCCGGTTTGCATGCCGGTATAGTGCAGCAGAATCAGGTTGGGCTGCCGGCCGTCTTTGCGCTCGTCATGATTGGGCGAGGGCACGACATCGGCGACAATGAATGAATCCGGCTGAAATGCCGCCATGGATGGGCCGGAGCAAAAATAAATGCGCAAAGCGCGGGGCGGGCATCATTCACCGCCCATGGGCGAAAAAGCAACATAGGCCTCGATCGTCGCAAAGTGGCGGCCCGGACGGCGTGGCCATCCGGGCCGTGTCGGTTTATCCTGCGTTGCCGGATTTATTTACCGGTCGGCGGGGTGCTGGTCGTCGGCTTCATACCGCCTGGCCGCATACCGCTTGGCGCCATGCCGGTGGTGGTCGGGTGCGGCGGCTCATACGCCTTGAAGTTTTGTGCCTGCTTGAGCTCATCCTGGTTCAACGAGAGCTTAAGCTTGGCGGCCGCGCCGTTCTCACCGGGGATCACGTCGAATGAACTCGGCGCCAGCGCTACGTCTTTCGCCCCCATGCCGAGGAAGCCGCCGACACTGACGACATACGCTTCGACCTTGCCGTCCTTATCGAACAGGATGTCGCTGACGTCGCCGATTTTTTTGTTGTCGGCGCTCATCACGTCGGTGCCGGTGAATTTGGACGCCAGCCACTGATCGGGCTTCTGCGACACCACGAAATCCGCCTTACCGCTTATCGGTTGCGCGGCAGCCGGCGCGGTTGCGGCAGGACTTGTTGGAGCATTGGGCGATTGCGCCAATGCGCCGGACACCATAAGCGCGCCAATGGCCACGCCGATCATCAATTTGTTTTTCATAGATCGCCTCCTTGTTCGTTCGCGCGATGGAACTTTGAACTTGTGCTGTGAACGGCCGTAGCCGCTCGTGGTGGTCCAACTCGCGGGCAGAATCTCTTGTTCCGGGAACTTGCTAAATTTCAGCCTCCTTTGACTGCGGCCAATGCGCCGCCAAGCCTGAGGCCATGCTAATTTCTCGGCTCACTGGAAATGCCGCGGCGGCAACAAATCCTTAATTTTAAGAGGGGCTTAATGGGATTCGAACGCCTTGCTGCGCCGGCGCCCAGAGGCGGGGCGTCGGGGCAGAGTCATTCAATTGACGCCCATAATATCCCATGGTATCCCACAATTTCTCATCGAGGCAGGCAAACCGCTCAAATCATTGGGGCGGAACAGCAATCCCCGGTGTCCGTTCGAGTCTGACGCGTTGCGTCCGGTCGGCGTGGAGTGCGGGATATGGACCGCTTCGTGGCAAACACGACGCTGCGGCTCGACTCGAAGGGGCGCGTCTCGATTCCCGCTTCCTTCCGCTCGGTGCTCAGCCGCGACGCTTTCGATGGGCTTTATTGCTATCCGGCGCTCGATTCATTTGCGATCGACGCCGGCGGAAATGCACTGATGGCGGAAATCGAGGCGCTGATCGGTCGCTTTGCCCCGTTTTCCAACGAGCGCGAGCAGTTCGCGCTGGCGCTCTACGGCACCAGCGAGACGCTGAAAATCGACGGCGAGGGGCGCGTGGTTTTGAGCGAAAGCTTGAAGCGTCATGCGGGAATTTCCGAGGCGGTGACGTTCGTCGGCCTCGGTCACAAGTTTCAGATCTGGGAGCCGGGCCGGTTCTCGAACGAGCTCGCGGAGGCCACCGGCAAGGTGCGCTCGCTCAAGAGCCAGCTCGGGTCCCAGTCGGCGGCGCGCAACGCGCCCGGAGCACGGGAATGACGGCGGGGCGCGACGGCTTAGCGGCTGTCGCTGGCGGACCAGCCCTCCACATTCCCGTGCTCGGCGCGCCGGCGCTCGAGCTTCTCGAACTTCACGACGGCGGCGTTTACATCGATGCCACGTTCGGCGCCGGCGGTTACAGCCGGGCCATGCTCGCGTCCGCCAACTGTCAGGTCATCGGCATTGACCGCGATCAAAGCGCTATCGCGCTCGGCATGGATCTTGTGGAAGCAGCCGCCGGCCGGCTGACGCTTATCGAAGAGCGGTTTGCCAATCTCGACGCGGTTGCGCGCGAAGCGGGTTTCGACGCGGTTGACGGCGTGGTGCTCGACCTCGGCGTATCCTCCATGCAACTCGATCGGGCAGAGCGGGGCTTTTCCTTCCGCCTCGACGGGCCGCTCGACATGCGCATGAGCGGCGAGGGCCCGAGCGCGGCGGATCTGATTGCCGCGGCGAACGACCGCGATCTCGCCAATATCATTTTCATGCTCGGCGAGGAACGGCATTCGCGCAGCGTGGCGCGCGCCATCGTCAAGGCGCGCAGTGCAGCGCCGATCCGCACCACCGCTGCGCTCGCCGATATCGTCGCTTCGGCGGTGCGGGCGCGCCCGGGTGATATCCATCCGGCCACGCGCACGTTCCAGGCGCTGCGTATCTTCATCAACGACGAATTGGGCGAACTGGTCGAGGCGCTCGCCGCCGCCGAGCGCATCCTCAAGCCCGGCGGCCGGTTGGTCGCGGTATCGTTCCATTCGCTTGAGGACCGCATCGTCAAATCATTCCTTGCCGCCCGCGGCCAACCGCGCGCCGGTTCGCGTCACGCGCCGGAACGCAACGCGCTGCCACCGACCTTCCGCGCGCTCACCAGGCGCCCGATCGTCGCCGATGCCGACGAGGTCGCGCACAACCCGCGTGCCCGCTCGGCCAAGCTGCGCGCCGGGGAACGTACCGAAACGCCTGCGCGCAATGACGATATATCCGATCTGCTGCCGCATCTGCCGATACTTGCCGATGTCTTGAAGGGGCGCTGAACATGCGCCTCATCAACATTTTTGTTATCGGCGCGCTCATCCTGGCGGCATCATTCGTCTACAAAATCAAGTTCGATTCCACTTTGCAGGCCGAACGCGTCGCCAAGCTCGCCGGCCAATTGCGCCGCGAACGCGATGCCATCGCAACGCTGCGCGCGGAATGGGCGAAGCTCGATACGCCCGGCCGCATCCAGGGCTTGGCCGCCCGCCATTTGGCTCTGCGTCCGATCGTCCCCACCCAATTCGACAGCCTCGACAATCTACCCGAGCGCCCGCCCGTTGTGGTTCCGCCGGCGTCGGCGGATCCAATCGCCGCCGAACTCGCCCCGGCCGCGAGCGAAACCACCGGCAGCGTGCCGGCGCAACGGTGATCGTATGAACCCGCCACGCAAGGCAATAGAGACCCGCTGGCAGCGCTTTATGCGTTCGTTTCTCTATGGCCGCGACGTCGACCGCAATGTGAAGGCGAAGGCGCGGATCGGCCTCGCCATCGTCGCCTTCGTCGCCATTTACGGGATCATTGCGCTGCGCCTGGTCATGTTCGCGGAGCAAAGCGACGGCCACGGCACGCGCCGCAGCGTCGGCCAAGATGCGGTTGCGACGGCCCGGCCCGATATTCTCGACCGCAACGGGCTAATCCTTGCCACCGACGTGAAGACGCCATCGTTGTTCGCCGAGCCACGCAAGCTGATCGACGTGGACGAGGCGGAGGAATTGCTCACCGCCGAGCTGCCCGATCTAGACACCAAGGAAACGCGCGACCGCCTGTCGTCCAAGCGCGGCTTCGTCTGGCTCAAGCGCGAAATCACGCCCAAGCAGCAGCAGGAGATTCACCGGCTCGGCATTCCCGGCATCGGTTTCCTCACCGA
>JBOHII010000177.1:0-7337 GCA_050725955.1 Pseudolabrys sp.
TATATAGCCGGCATGGCAAAGAACAGCAAGGTGGCATCGCTCGGACGGCTCAGCCGCATCGAGGGTCAGGTGCGCGGGATCGCGCGCATGGTCGCCGACGATCGCTACTGCATCGACATCGTGACGCAGATCGGCGCGGTGCGCGCCGCGTTGCGCCGGGTCGAGGAGGAGATCCTGCGCGGGCATGTCGCCCATTGCGTCGAGCATGCCATTGCCAGCGGTGACAAGGCCGACCAGCGCCGCAAGGTCGCCGAATTGATGGACGTGATGGGAAGGGCGGGGCGCTAACAATTCCTACCGCTCTCCTACAAGGGGAGAGGGGTTTCTAACCGAACCTCGCGCGCGCCAGCATCGCGCCGGCCCCGAGCGCCATCAGTTTGGCCTCAGCGAGCTCGCGCCGCATCGGCACCATGCCACAATTGGTGCAGGCGATGATGCGCTCGCGGGGCACAAATTTCATCACCTCGCCGATCACTTGCGCCACTCGTTCCGGCGTTTCGATTTCGTCGGTGGCGACGTCGATGACGCCGACCAGGACGTCCTTGCCGTCGAGAAGCGACAACAGTTTCAACGGCACGTGCGAATTGATGCACTCGACCGAGACCTGCCCCACGCGGCTCTTGGCCAGCGCCGGAAATATCTTCTCGTATTGCCGCCACTCCGAACCGAGCGCGTTCTTCCAGTCGATATTGGCCTTGATGCCGTATCCGTAGCAGATGTGCACGGCGGTGGTGCAGGTTAGCCCGTCGATCGCGCGATGCAGGGCCTCGATGCCCCAGCCGGGCACCTCGTCCATGAACACGTTGAAAGCCGGTTCGTCGAACTGGATCACGTCAACGCCATCTTTTTCCAGCGCGCGCGATTCTTGATTCAACAGATCGGCGAAGGCCATCGCCATCTTCACCTTGTCGCCGTAGTTGGCATCGGCAACGGTATCGGAAATCGTCATCGGGCCGGGCAATGTGATCTTCAATTTCTTTTTGGTATGGGCGCGGGCGTGGCGCGCTTCGGCCTGGTGCACGCGGCCCGTGAGCGTGAGCGCGCCGCGCACCACCGGCACCATGGCTTTGTAGCGGTCGGCGCGAATGCCCATCTCGACCTTGTGGGCAAAATCGATGCCGTCGACGAATTCCAGGAAACCGTGCACAAAATGCTGGCGCGACATTTCGCCGTCGCAGACGATATCGATGCCCGCGTCTTCTTGCAGTTTGACCGTGAGCAGCGTGGCGTCGAGCTTGCCTTGCGCGAGCTCCGCTCCGGCAAGCCGCCAGGCCGGCCACAGCTTGTTCGGCTCGGCGAGCCAGGACGGCTTCGGCAGGCTGCCGGCGATGGTCGCGGGGAACAGCATAATCGTCAGTCCGGGTTCCGAATCCGCTCGGGCGGCTGCCAATTATAAAGCCAATCGTTGCGCGCGCGCAGCCTTTCTCCGCCCAACACGCGCATCGTGAGGTTGCGCATCAACGCCTCCGGGCCGGTCAGCCCATAGATGCGGCCCTGCCGGCGGGACATAAATTGGGCGCGTGTCGTGCGGTGCCGGCGGGCGCCTTCGTAGCCGCGCAACGCGTCGGGCGGATCGTCGCGATATCTGCCCAGCATGTCGGCGAGCACTGCGGCATCCTCGATCGCCATGCCCGCGCCCTGCGCGAGAAACGGCAATGTCGGGTGGGCGGCGTCCCCGATCAGCGTGACCGGGCCGACGCCGCTGCGAAACGGCGTCTTACGGTCGTATAGCGCCCATTTCAGCCATTGCTCCGGAGTTTCGATCAGCTTGCGCACCACTTCCGACCAGGACCAGCGTGCGAAATGGCGCAGGATCTCGGCTCGGTCGCCGGCCGCCGACCAGCCGGTCTGATTCCATTCGTCATGCACAATGGCGACGATATTGATAAGGCGGCCAGCCTTTACCGGGTAATGCACGAGATGGGCGTCGCCGCCGAGCCACAAATGCACCAGCGGCGCGCGGAATTCCGGCACCACCGCCTCGGCCGGCAGCAGCGTGCGCCAGGCAGTGCGGTGGTTGAAGTTCGGTGGGCGACCTTGCAGCCGCGTGCGAACCGTCGACCACAGGCCATCGGCGCCGATCAGCGCGATGGCGCGTTCGTCCATTACACGCTGGCCGGTGCGCGCCTGCACGGTAATGCCGTTGTCGTGGGCGGCGAAATCCTCGACTCGGGTGCCGAGCTTGATTTCGATGTCCTGCGTTGCGCGCGCGGCGGCGGCGAGTGCGGCTTGCAGGTCGCCGCGATGGATCGTCCAATAGGGTGCGCCGTAGCGGCGCTCGGCATCGGGCCCGAGCGGAATGCGCACAATCTCGCGCCCCGACCCGCCCGCCATCACGCGGATCGCCTGGGGCGCCATGACGGACGGCTGTAACCGTTCGCGCAAGCCGAGCCCGATCAGCACACGGACGGCATTGGGCGATAGTTGGATGCCGGCGCCTATCTCTTCGAGTCTGGCGGCTTGTTCGAAAACCGTCGCCCGTAGACCGGCGCGCGCCAGCGCCAGCGCCGCCGTCAGCCCGCCAATGCCGGCGCCGGCGACGATGACGTGACGCGCGGACGCCAAGGCTCAGGGCTCCGATCTTGGATCAGGCGGCGGCGGTGAAAGGCAGCGCGCACTCCGGCGGCCGGGCCGCGTGCGGATCGAGCGCGCGGTCGAAACGGTACAGCGTTGAGCAATAGGGGCAGATGATCTCATTGTCATCGCCTATGTCGAGAAACACATGCGGATGGTCGAATGGCGGCGTGGCGCCGACGCACATGAACTCCTTGGCGCCGATCTGGATCACCGGCACGCCCGGATCGTTGTGGAAATGGGGGACGACATGTTCCGCCATGGTAGATCCTCGTTGCGCCGCGTCAGCCATTGTAATTTGCGGCTGCACCATAGCGAGGCAGCCGGGCTATGCCTAGGGTTATCGCGATTCGACCGCTTAGGCGGCGCGGCGCAGGGAACCCTGTTGAATCGGAAGCGGTTTTTTCTGCGCAATTGTTTTGATGATATCTCGGGGCCGCGATTCCGCCCTCATTTAAGACGAGCGATTGGCACGTTTGACGCGCAACGATTGACGCTTGAGGAACAAGCGAGCATGCGACGACCCAGAATCGTGCCGGTGTTGCTGGTGGCCGGCCTGTTAGCCGCCGTTGCAGCGTACATGGTGCCGCGCGGGATTGAGGCGAGCGAGTTGCTGGCGATCGAAGACGATCCCGTTCGCATCGCCGACCGCGCGCTCGACGAGATTTTCACGGCCGAACTGGCCAGCCGCGAAATCGAGCAGGCGCTCGCCGAGCAGGATAGCGATCTGGCGCAAAGTTTTGTCGAGCTGGGGGCTGCGCGTCACGTAACGCTCGATCCGGCGTTGACCGAACGAGTCAATGCCGCGGTGGCCGAGGCGAAAACTGCGCGGCACGCGGGCGAGAGCTTTGCGCTTGGGCTCGTCACCGGCGAGCCGAACGACATGGCCGGGCTTGCCGGCACCACGCTCGGCGATCTGTTCGTGTTCGGCGACCTGCGTGACGCGGTGCGCGAGGGCGGCCGGCTGGCAATGGGGGAACCGGCCGACGAATTGCTCCTCGGCCTCGCATGCGTCGGCTTGGCGATCACGGCTGGCACTTATGCCACACTCGGCGCCGCCGCGCCGGCACGTATCGGCCTGTCGGTGGCCAAGGTAGCGCGCAAGACCGGCCGGCTCGGCGCCGATCTCGCCGCGACGGTCGCCCGCTCACTGCGCGGGGTGGTGGATTGGGGCCGGCTGAAAAAGGCGATTGTCGGCGCATCGATTTCCGAACCGGCGCTGGCCATCCACGCCGTGCGCGAAGCCGTCAAGATTGAGCGCGCCGGCGGGCTCCTCCATCTGGTTCGCGACGTCGGCCGCGTGCAGGCAAGAGCCGGCAAGCAAGCCGCGTTGGATGGCTTGAAGGTTGTAGAGAGCCCTCGGGAGATGGGGCGCGTCGCCAAGCTTGCCGAAAAGGAAGGCAGCCGCACCCGTGCCATCCTGAAGACGGTCGGCCGCGGCGCCATCGCGCTCACCGTCGCCAGCGTCGAGTTGGGGCTGTGGATTCTCGGCGCGCTATTTGCCGTTTTCGCCTTGCTGTCGTCGCTCAAGAGCACGACCGAGCGTGTCGCCTTACGCATGTTGCGCCGTCGCAAGCAGGGCCACCGCCAGCGCTTGGTTGCATTCACTGCGCGCGCCTAGCGCTGGCAAAGCATGTCCCCGGCTTCAGCATTGTGAAAAAACTGGGCAACGGCGGGCCAGCTTGCGGGATGACGGTTGCGACATTGACGCTGCATGGTTCTCGATTGCCCTTGGCAGGCTCTGCCGATAGGCTACCCATCGCAAGGCAAATAGTGGGCGGGCAGTTATCCCGCACGCATTCGGAGCGTATGCGCGCGAAACGGAAGACCAAAAACAAGCGATAGCGACGTGGGGCATCGCGAACCGGCTGTCATCGGGCGCCGGCAGGTTTGGGAGGAACAGTTGAGCCGCGCGCGACGGATTGCCCAGCCATGAAAGGCCCGGGAGAAGCCCGCCTGGTGGTCGAGAACGCGAGCCTGCGCTATGGGCAGCTCGCCGTGCTCGACGATCTCAGCTTGAGCGTCGGCAGTTCGGAGGTGGTCAGCATCGTCGGCCCGTCCGGCTGCGGCAAGACAACGCTGCTACGCTGCGTCGGCGGGTTGAACCAACTCAACGGCGGCGAGATCCGCATTGATGGACAGCGGGTGGAAAAGCCGCTGCCGATCGTGTCGATGGTGTTTCAGCATTTTGGGCTGTTCCCGTGGAAAAATCTTTGGAGCAATATCGCTTACGGATTGAAACTTCGTCACACGCCCAAGGAGGAGATCGAACAGCGAGTCGCGGCGGCGATCGAGTTGGTCGGCTTGCAAGGCTTCGAAAAATCCTATCCGCATCAGCTCTCCGGCGGCATGCAGCAGCGCGCCGGGCTCGCGCGTGCGTTGGTGATGGAACCCAAGCTCTTATTGATGGACGAGCCGTTCAGTGCGATCGACGCGCAGACGCGCGAGCAGCTCCAGTTCGAACTGTTGCGAATTTGGGACAGCCGGCCGACCGCGATGATGTTTGTCACCCACGCCATCGACGAGGCGGTGTTGATGGGCGACCGGGTCGTGGTGCTCGCCGGCCGCCCGGCACACGTGCGCGCCGTGCGCAAGGTCGACCTGCCGCGGCCGCGCGAGCGCAGCGTCGTTGCTAGCCCGGAGTTCATTAATCTGCGCGAGCAGGTCTGGCACGACCTGTTCGACCACCCGGGAGCGATCGACACGCGCGCGCAATAACAGTTCTAAAAGAAACGTTCGAAAGTAACGTCAGCGTTGAACACACAAGGGAGGATAAAACTATGATGAAAGTGACTGGATCAGGCTTAATTGCCAAAAGATCGCTGTTGAGCGCAGCGCTCGCGCTCTCGGCGATGTCGTTCTGCCTACCGACCGGCGCCCGCGCCGAGGACATCAAGCTCGCGGCTTCGGCGATCGGGCGTCCACCCATCTTCTCCAATACCTTTGTCGATGTCGGGGAGACCTTGGGCTACTGGAAAAAGGTCGGCCTCGACATGAGCTTCCGCTGGTTCCAGCGCGGCACCGATACTGCCAAGGCGGTGATTACCGGCGACGTGCAGGTCGGCTACACCGCGACCCCGGTGGCGGTGAATTTGATCGCGGCGGGCGCGCCCATCGTGATCGTCGCCGGCATGCCGAATCAGGACTGGATCATCGGCTCGGATCTGCCCAACGTGAAGGGCTGCAAGGATATGAAAGGTCAGACCGTCGCCGCCGACGGCATCAACAACGCGCGCTGGCTGTTCCTGAAGTCGGTGGCCGAATCCTGCGGGCTCAAGTTGACCGACATGACGCCGATCGATCTCGCCAATGCGCCGCTGGTGAAGGCGGGCATCGCCGGCCAGGTCCACACATCCGTATTCCATGTCGATGAACTGGCGCAGATCGAGTTCAACACCAAAAAGAAATGGCATCTGATTCCGGTGCCGGCCTCGATCAAGGCGGGCCTGCACTATGGCTCGGTGCTCGCCTCCAAGAAGGCGATCGCCGACAACAAGGAAGGCGTCATCCGCTTCCTCGAAGGCTGGATCATGACGCAGAAGCTGATGAGCAGCACGAAGCCGGCCGACATAGAAGAGTTTGCCAAGATCGCGGCCAAGGCCGGATCGTTCGACGTCGGCGTGGCCAAGGGCGCCATCGAGTCGTTCCACAAGATCAACTACTGGGTGAATAACGACGGCCTCGACGAAAAGCAGATGATGGGCCAGGCCAATGAAATGGTGAAAGACGGCCTGCTCAAGCCCGACGCCAAACCGACCTATGCCAAGCTGGTCGACAAATCGCTTTATGCCGAAGCGATGAAGCGCGTCGAGAAGATGGGCGGCATGAAGTAAAAGGCTGGCTATGACGGCTATTAGTGCGCGGCAGACAAAAACGACAACGGCTGCGGGGGCGGAATCCTTCGAAGGCCGGCTCGCGCACTTTCGCGCCGCCAATGCGTGGTGGATCAGACCGGCCTGCTACGCGCTGAGCATCTTGCTTCTGCTCGGCGTGTGGCAGGCGCTCGGCAACAGCTTCGGCGTGCTGTTCGTGCCCTTCACGACGACCATGAAACAGCTCTGGGTTATGCTGCAAAGCGGGCCGCTGCTGCCGGGGTTGGCGGTGTCGGGCAAACTCTATCTGGTTACGCTCGCCATCAATATCGTCGTCGGGGTGACTGTCGGGCTTGCGCTTGCACGATTCAGGCTCATGGCGGCGGCTTTCGAACCGTACATTTATATCTTGTATGCAACGCCGACGATTTCGCTGGTGCCGTTTATTTCGGTGCTATTCGGTTTCGAATTCGGGCCGCGCATACTGGTCTCGGTGTTGATCTCGATCTTTCCAATCCTGATCGGGGTGACCGAAGGTGCGCGCAGCATTCCGCGCCGGCACCTCGACGTGGCGGCGATTTTCGGCTCGAACGAGGCGCAGCTCTGGCGCGATGTGATCGTCCCTTACGTGATGCCGTACGCCATGTCCGGCATCAAGCAATCGATCGCGCTGTCGATGGTTGGCACCCTAGTCGCGGAATTTTTCCTCAATCCGGACGGCGTCGCCGCGGTGCTGCTGCAGGGCACCACCGTCGTCGATTCCGGCTGGGTGCTCGCCGTCACGATTTTTCTCTGTGCGATCGCGGTGGTGCTGGTCGGCATCGGCGAATTGATCGAACGGTATCTGGTGCAATGGCGACATACAGCAGTCGGATAGACGCAGGCCCGGCCGCGCATTGGACCTTTGGCAGCGGCTTGCTGACGCGCGAGCGCATCGCGCCGGTGGTGGCC
>JBOHII010000178.1:0-5501 GCA_050725955.1 Pseudolabrys sp.
TTACAGAACTCACTGTCGCCGTGTGGCCTTGGCTGCTGGCGATGTTGGCCTTCCTGGCGGTCGTGACTTATTGGCCCGGTCTGTCGATATGGCTGCCGCAATTCCTGCACATGATGTGAAAAACGCGCCAACGTTTGCCGCGCCGCAATCCTGCGGTGAACAGCCGTACATCTAGATTGCGTTGCATTAATCTCTGTCCAAACTTTAACTTGAAAAGGCACGGCGCAATTCCACTATGGGCATCATCGGAAATGCCATTGGAGGAATGCCATGTGGAAGACTGTTCTCGCCGGTTCGACCGCGCTTGCGATCGCCGGCGCTACGCTTGCCTACGCACAGCAGGGTCCGCGCGGACGCGACTTCGCGCCACGCTGGCGGCCGAGCGCGGCGGACATCACCGCCTTCGGCGACGCGCGCATTGCGGCCTTGCACGCCGTGCTCAAGCTGACGCCCGATCAGGAAAAGAATTGGCCGGCGGTGGAAAGCGCAATGCGCGATCTCGCCAAGCAGCGCTCGGCCCGTTTTGCCGCGCGCGCCAGCGCCGATCGGCCGAAGGATATGGTCGAGCGGCTGGCTATGCGCGCCGACATCATGAGTGAGCGCGGCGCCGCGCTCAAGAAGCTCGCCGATGCGGTCGTCCCCCTCTACAAGAGCCTGGACGACGCGCAGCAGCACCGCTTCATCGTGCTGGCGCGGCTCGGCGCTCGCCGCTTCGCCGGCCAGCGCATGCGCGATCGGCGCGGCTGGATGCATCGCGGCCCCGGCGGGTTCGAGCGCGGTCCGATGCGGCCCGACGGCGGCCCGCAGCCGCAGTAGAACCGCGGACGAGTAGTAAGAGGCGGCGGCCGACGCGGTTTCCCCGACGCGTGACGCCGCCTCCAGAAGCCGCCGGCCATGCCGGCGGCTTTTCATTTGTCATAGGCGGCTTGCAGCGGCGGCGCGGCTGGACTCGGCGGCATCGCTTTGCTAAGTCACGCGCGTCCGGCGGAGTTCCCCGCCGACGGCAATCCGGGCGCATAGCTCAGTTGGTAGAGCAGCTGACTCTTAATCAGCGGGTCCCAGGTTCGAGCCCTGGTGCGCCCACCATATGTTTCGATTTCTCGGTGGGCTGTCCGTTGGTGCGTTGAAAAACGCTCAGCTGTCCATGTCAGCCGGCACCGTCGTTAGTCAGCGCCTTCAACGCGTCAGGTGCTAAAACAATCACGCAGTTTCGCTCAAGCTTCAACCATTTGCGGCGTTGCCAATCGCGCAGCTGCTTGTTTGTACTTTCGCGGGACGCCCCAATCATTTGACTTATTTCATGCTGGGTGATGCGTATCTTATGGGTCGCTTCGTCGGCCGATGGGCGCCGGTAGAGATGCAGAAGAACTTTTGCCAGACGATTGGGCAGGCCCAGGAATATCACATCTTCGACTTGCTCGCTCGTTCGCCGCAGGCGGGAACACAATATTTCAATCAGCCGCATGGAAACTTCAGGGTGCTCGCGAAGCAACCGAACGAAATCGCGGCGTTCGATGACCATGAGCTCGCCGCTTTCGACCACGACGGCATCGGCGGTGCGCGGTCCCTGGTCAAGGAATGCAATCTCACCAAAAATATCGCCGGGAATGATCAGATTGAATATGGCGTCGCTTCCCTGATTCGACGACGAACTGATTCGCACGGCGCCGGCACAAACCGCGTATAATTCCGAGCCGATATCTCCCTTGCGAAACAGCACGGTGCCTTTCGCGATCCGGCGCGACATGGCGCGCGGCACCAGCCAATCGATGACGCCGTCATCCAAGCCTTTGAAGAACGGGTGGGCGCGAAGCAGCGAGCGCTTGTCGACCAATTTCGCACCAATCTGATCACTTGAGCGGAGGGCCATGGCGAATGCCGGCGTTTTGCAATTCGGAGGGCAATCTATAGCAAAAAACCGCGATAGAGCCTTAGCCAGCCCGGCAAGCCCCAATATCCACCGCCTAAAGTGGCCGGTTTGCCGGATTTCAGTGTGCGGTCGGGGCGTTAATGGGCGCAGCGACCGGAGGCCGACAAGGTCCACTTTCCCCCGATTGGTCGGCCGGTATTGCTGGCGGTCCCAACGGATTCGCCGGCTGCGCATGGCTTTTCACTGGGCAAAATAAATCAATTTCAGTGTGAGGGCGCTCACAGAAAGAACGGCCCCTGAAGCCCTATTTTCGCTGACACGGAATAGGTCGATGGAGGCGTTCATGTCCAACATCATCAAAATCATCGACACGGGTCGCACTTCCTTTCGGGCGCTCGTTGAGTGGCAGCGGCAATTCCGCAGTCGCAATGGCACCGACGATGCCCGCCGCGCACGCGCGTGCCGGCTTCACGTGCAGCAAAGCATAGGCGGGCTGCTGATTGGCGGCGGTCCGAGCGATGAGGTTTCATCGTTCGAGCGCTCTCGCCACCGCGCCGGAGGTCATGAGCGATGAAAACGATTCTCGGACTGATCGGCGGCGGCGATCGCGACGCGGTTGTTTTGCGGACGGCGCACGCTGCGGCGGTGCCGGTTTCCGCGCATCTCGACTTTCTTCATGTCCATGTCACCGCGGCAAACGCGGCACGATATAGCCGTGTCGAATTCGCCATGGGCGCGGCTCTGCACAACGCCATGGATCAATTGGAGACCAAGGCCAAAACGTTTTCGGAAGTTGCCGCGGACAATGTTCGGGCGTTCTGCGCCGGTTCTAAAATCGAGGTATGCGACTCCCCGACAAAAAGGGAAAAGGTAACGGCGAGTTTTCGTGAAGAGAAGAATGCCGAATTGGAGCGGTTGATCTTTCATGCCCGCCACAGCGACCTGGTTGTCTTGGGACGGGCGAAGCAGACGCAAGGGTTGTCGCCGGACACGCTTGAGCAACTCGTGATGAATTGCGGGCGGCCGGTGCTGCTCGCAGCCAGCGCGGCGCCGGCGACGCTCACGGGAACCGTCATGGTGTGCTGGAACGAATCGAGTCACGCCGCCCGCGCGCTCGCGGTAGCTACGCCCTACCTGACCGCCGCGAAACGGGTCGTATTCACCAGCGTTGCGCAAGGAGTCGAGCGCAGCGCCAAGGCCGTGTACGATCTCGCAGAGCGGTTCGCCTGGAATGGCGTTTCGGCGGAAGCCCAACTGATCCCGCTTAAAAGCGGCGGCGTATCGAATACGCTGGCGGGAGCCGCCGAGGATTGCGAAGCCGACCTCGTGGTGATGGGCGCCTACGGTCATTCGCGCGTACGCGAAATTATTTTCGGCAGCTGCACCGAGGCCCTCATCCGCCAAGCCGACCGGCCCATCCTGCTCATGCATTAGCCTGCGCCGCTCGCCTCGGGCATGTTCTTATAAATCGCGATAGGGCCAGGAACGGACATTTGCAGGGCGAGGCTGGTTTCCGCGCTCTTAAGAACTGCTCGCGTGGCCCGGTATAGACATTCCCGTTTGGGCCCGAGACCATTGACAACCGGGCTCGGTCGAAAATAACTTTGTTACTAGGCTGATGCGGCCTGCCGCTTGCACCCTTTTGGGTTTGGTGAACGCATCTTTCGGCAATCCTCGATCCTCCGCACATCGCGAACGGGTCGGCAACGCAAGCGCTGACATTTCTGTTCGCCAAATGTGAGGACGGACAATGCGCGACTACCACGACGCCAAAGCCATGGCGCAAGCCTTGCGCGACAATCTTAAAAGTAAAAACATTACCCTCTCAGTGGCGGAGAGCTTGGAACTCGTTGCCCAGCAATTCGGCTTCGACAACTGGAACATCCTGGCAGCTAAGATCACCGATACGGGAACGCACCCAACAGCCAGCAAGGGCGTGGAGTTTTTCGCCACAATCCCGATCATTCGCATGTTTGATGTCGGCAAGGCGAAGGAATTCTACGTCGATTTCCTCGGCTTCACGATCGATTGGGAGGGTCACATCTTTGAAGGTGCGCCGCTTTACATGCAGCTTTCACGCGATGGCCTTACGCTGCATTTGAGCGAACATCACGGCGACGCGGCACCCGGTGGCACAACTGTCGTCAGAACGAAGGCCATCGAGAAGTTCCACGCCGAGCTCCTTGGCAAGGATTATAAATACAACCGTCCCAGCCTCGACATTGCGCCCTATGGCGCAAAGGTGATGTACACGACCGACCCCTTCGGCAACCGCCTGCGTTTCGAACAGGAGATTCCGAAATGAGCAAGATCTCAGCGGAACCGAAAGCGTGCGGCCGTTCCTACCGACGTAGGATTTCGACGCCACCAAACGCTTCTACAGACACTTCTGGTATTGGGGCCCATGCCTTGCGCATGTCGGCTTCGGCCTTAACAACGATTTCCGCTTTACCTGCAAAAGCGGACGCAGGATGCTGCGCGGAAAGAAACTGCACGCCGCTTTACGAGTTCACGCCCTAGTCGACTTTCCGCTTGCGCTTTCCAGCCGGTTTTTTTGGCGGCTTGGCTGGCCGGCCTTGCGGATAGCCGCGGCCTGATGGCGGAGGCGGAGTCTTTGTGGGCGCTTTGCCGAGCTTTTGGCTCGGCGTCTTCAGGGCATCGACAAAGGCCCGGCGCATGATTTGGCTAAGCTCGGCGATGTTGTATTTCGCAAGGTAGCGCCGCGCCGCCTGTTCCTTGATCAGCCTGGAATCCTTGGCGTGCCGCGTGCGAACCGTCTGCAATCCTTTGAAAAATGTGCCGGCAGCTTTGGGGCTTGCGGCCTTCTTTTTCAACCGCCGGCGTGCGGGCGGCGGCGCGCCTCGTCGCATCATCATCATCTGCGGCAACTCCAAAATCGACGCCAATTCATCCTGGACCTCGGTCGTGTTCATGAGGTCCATATGCTCGAGATCGCCGGTCAGCGTGCGAACATTGGCGGGCAGGGTGCTGACCAGCCGCGCCGACCAAGCCGGTATGACCCCGTCGCCCGGACAGACATATTCGTCGTGAATCGGCGTTGCATCGGTGCCGGGCGTGAAACTTTTCGATATCCAGTCCCATCTTATGCTGTTGATCGTGCCGTTGACCGCCGCGCCATTTTCAAACTGGACCGCACGGATGTTGAAGAATTTGTTGTTGCGAACATTGCTTAAGGGCTTTGCCACGTCCTGATAGGCGGCTTCCGCCGGCGCAAGCTCATTGCTGAGGAACCCGTAGTTTTTGGGATAGCGCACTTTGGTCCCAAGCGTTGCGGGATTGAACGGATCGGCGACGATTGCACCGTTGCCGGAGTCCGAGGAGGGATAGGCATAGAGCGGATAATTCGGATCGGCCGCGAGCGCGACCCCATCTCGATCGTAAGTGGGCTTATCGAGGAACAGCAGGATATACCCGCCGCGCATCGACGATATGACGCGCGTGATGCGCGCCGTGCCTTCGAAATTGAGTTCGGATTCGCCCTCGAAATAGCGATGCACTTGCCCGGCATAGCCGTAAAATGGAGACCCCACCGTCACGGCGCGCTTGAATTGGTCGACCAGCGGGCTGCTGTCGTTCATTATCAATTTGACGATCATTCCGCCGAAGCTGT
>JBOHII010000179.1:0-6015 GCA_050725955.1 Pseudolabrys sp.
AAGTGCGACAGTACCGCCAGCGTAAGGATGGTCGCCGGCACGCTGCCGCTCGCGAGCCTCCTCACCACACGCCAGTCGATGCTGCGCGCCATCCCGTGCACCAGGCTGCCGCCGGTCTTGGTGGCCGCCGCATAGAGCAGGTCGGTGCCGACCGCAGTCGCCGGATGAATGCCGAACAGCAGGATCAGGATCGGCGTCATCAATGAGCCGCCGCCGACGCCGGTCATACCGACCAGCAGGCCGACGGCGAAGCCCGACAGCGAATAGAGCGGATCGATCATGGGCATGAAACGGCCTCAGCGCTAAAGGCGTTACGGTCGTGAGACGAATCTAAACACATTCCAGGGCGGCGGTCATCTTTATGAAGCGCAGGCAGACATTTGGTTCCGCAAATGAATTTCACCACAGCGTCAATTCGCGCAATTTTTTGCGCCGGATGGGTGTGATAACGATCAAATAATACCTATTTTAAAAAGAAATATTATTTTCGGCGGAATTGCCGCTGGTACGGGAGCAGTGACTTATACGGGAGCAGTGACTTTTACGGGAGCAGTGACTTGGCGGAAATCGTTACGCTCACCATCAACCCGGCTGTTGACATTTTTGTCAATGTTGGACGCGTGGAGCCGACGCACAAGTTGCGCTGCTCACCGCCCAAACGCGATCCCGGCGGCGGCGGGATCAACGTAGCCCGTGTCGCGCACCGGCTTGGCGGCGACGTAATGGCGATCTACCCGACCGGCGGCCAGATCGGCAAATTGCTGCAACGGCTGGTCGAGCGCGAAAACATCGCCAGCCTGGTCACGCCGTCGCACGTCGAAACCAGAGAAAATTTCACCGCCTATGAAGAGCCGACGGGCGAGCAATACCGTTTCGTGCTGCCGGGCTCGGCCCTGCACCGCGCCGAATGGGAGGCGGTGCTCGAGCGTCTCGCATCGTTGCCGAAGCGGCCGAAATTCGTCGTCGCCAGCGGCAGCGTGCCGCCGGGCGTACCGATCGATTTTTTCGCCCGCGTGGCGCGGCATGCCAAGGCGCTGGGTGCCAAGGCGGTGATCGATACCTCGGGCGATGCGCTCAAGGCGGTGCTTGAGGAAGGCGTCAGCGTGCTCAAGCCGAACCTGATCGAGCTATCGGAAATCCTGGAAATGCCGCTCGATCACGACGAGGATCGCATCGCGGCCTGCCGCAAATTGACGCTCGACGGGTGCGCCGAAATGGTGGCGCTTACGCTCGGCGAAAACGGCGCCATGCTGGTGACGGCCGATCGCGCCTGGCGCGCGGCCCCGCTGGCGATCGATCCGGTCAGCACGGTCGGCGCCGGCGACAGTTTTCTCGGCGGTCTGGTGGCCGCGCTCGCCGGCGGCAAGCCGCTGGCGGAGGCGTTTCGGGTCGCGATCGCCGCCGCCTCGGCGGCCGTGCTCATGCCGGGTACCGGGCTGTGCCAGCCGGGGGAAGTCGAGCGATTATTGCCGATGGTCAAGGTCGAAGAAGTGGTGCGCGCCCTCGTTTGACGCCGCGCCGTCGTCTATTTGCGCGCGCCGTTTTCAACGGGCGCGCATCGTTTTTCTTGCGCAGCCTCGATCATCCCGAGCCAGATGATCATCGGCCAATAAATCAGCAGCGGCATGACATGCCTCGCGTCTTGTACCCCGCGTTTCGGTTCGCCGGGGTAACGCGGAGCCGCTCGGGGCGGTTTCGCAAGATCACGCAAGCGTGTGTCAGTGTGATTTTGCCGGAATCGAGCCGGTAACGTCGCCAAACTGCGTGCAATAGCGGCTGGCGTATTTCTGCGAAATCTGCTGCATCATTGTGCCGTAGGTGTTCTTGTCGGTGCCGGTCCATTCGCGCGCCAGATCCGCGAAGGTCACCGGCCGGTGCAGTTTGCGCATGATATCCTGCACGTCGGCTTGCACCTGGCGCGTGCGCTGGGCGACCGGGCTGGGGATGTGCGCGGTCGAATACATCAGGACATGTTGCAGATGGGCGAGGACGCCGGTGGCGACGTCCTTGAAATGTTCGCCCGGCTTGCCCGACACGGTGGCGCCGACGCCGGCGAAATTATTGTCGCTTGCCGGCACACCCGCGAGCGCACCGTCCGGCCGGCGAAAGGTCAGATAGTTGGTTTCGATCAGCATCTGGAAAAATGCGTAATCCCAGCGCACGGCGACGCAATGTTCCGGCGGCCGCACCACGCATTGACCGATATGCTGGTAGAGCGTGGCGATTTGGCCGAAGCGCGGGTCGATCGCGCGCGGCGTGGAACGCTGCGCATTGCGCACGGCGACGAAGTCCATGAGCGCGGCGGGCCGCACGCATTGCGGCACCGGATTGTCGGCGCTGGCGACAATGCGCGGCAACGCCGCGGCATTTCCCACCTCCGGCAGTAGCAGCAGCGCCAGCAGCGCCGGCACCGCCGGCGGCAGCAGTTTTCTGGCCGCCATGAATACCCATCCCCGAATGAGTTCGGCGGACAGTCAAACGGAATTTGGTTAATTTTTTGCGGATTTTGTGGCGAGCGCGGCTTGCCGAGCCGTAGCTCACGCCTACTTGATCCGTTTCCAAACGACGACGACCCTGCCGCCAGCTGTCCGGCCGCGATTATCGAACCGCATTTCGTCCCCGGAGAAAGTAATATTCCGTTTGGCGCCTTTTCCTGTCGCGTGGTTCGGGTAAGAACTGCGTTCGATAAGAAGAATGATTGTTTTGTTCGCTTCGTCGGTTGTGTAGGTGCCAAAGAAAGAGAGGACGCCGTGCGCGATGGCCTTGTCTTCCGCCGCCGTCGTCTTGAGCCGGGCTTTCGATGCGAGCTTTGGAATCTCGGTAATCATCTGAGCGCACAACAGTCCATCGGCGGTCAGGATCAGCCGGCCTTTGAGATCGCTGCCTTCGAAGCTGGGGATCTTTGTCCCGGCCGCGTCGAAGGAGTCAAATGAGACAAGCCTCCACGCGCCGACGACTTGGTCCTTGAACGATTTTGCCTGCGCGGATGCGCCGCTTACCGGCAAGAGGCCGACCAGCAACAGGAGCGCAACCGTCATAAGCGTTTGCGGGCGCCGGTTCATTGTGTCTGCCCTCCTTTGCGTTGTGACGAGCCCCCCGCGTAATAACTCCGGTCTCGTGCCTAAGATTGGCCGTTCACTCGAACTTCGCCGGTACCGAGAACGGCTTTGTGGCGTCGACCACGAACATGATGAGAGCCGTCAATTCAGTGTTGCCACTGTTGAAGACTTCCATTGTCATGCCCGCCTCGTGTCCCTTCATCGAATGGCCCGCCTCGATGTTCACCACGCCGTGCGGCGTGCGTTGACCCAATCTGCCGGCAATGACGTAGAACGATTCCGAACCTGGATGCGAATGCACCGGTGTTTTCGCGCCTGGCGGCCCATGTCCGTAATTTACCCGCAGCAGATATTCGGGCGCGCTGACCGGGGGCACCGGTCCGATCTCGGCGACCTTGGTCCCGCTGGAAGTCGCTCCGCCCTTGCGGCCGAGCGTGAACAGCCACGCCTTTCCGGCGACTTCGGCGGTGAGCGAGGGTAGCCCATCATAGCTGACAGTGTCCGGGTTCCAGCGATATGGCGGCGCGGCGGCTTTCGCCTGCTGCAGCGTCGGGAAATACTCGACCCGCCAATAGAGTTGGCCAGTGGGAAGCTGCTTGACCTTCATCTCCGCGACTGGGGTGACGACATACCGCGTTTGCGCGACCGCCGGCGAGGCGGCGAAGAGGCCGCCGACGAGGCAAAAGCCGAGGTTGAACGCAACGGCATATCGGGCGCGGAATATCTGTGATCGCATTGCCGATTTTCCCTTTTTTGCACCGACGAACTTCTGCGCTTTGGGGGTTGCCCGTAACGAAAAAATCCCAAGGGAACTCCGAAAAAACGCCGAGATTTCGAACACAGGGGGCGCTATGATCGCGTTCTCCACCGCGATACGATGGGGTTTCGTGATGAATGACCCTTCTCGGCGGTACGTTCTTCGCAGTGCCGTGCTGCTGATTGCGGCGGCGCGGTTTGCGGCACCGCTCCGCGCGGCGGCGGCCGAGACGGCCCCGCTGGCAATCAAGGGCTTTGACGCGGTCGCCTATTTCACCGATGGCAAGCCGGAACGCGGATCGCCGACGATCGAATATGAATGGGACGAGTACCGCTACCGGTTTTCAAGCATGAAGCACCTTGAGATGTTCAAGGCCGACCCCACGCGCTACGCGCCGCAATTCGCAAATTTCTGCGCTATGGCGTTGAGCGAAGGCGAAGTCGAAGAGGCCAATCCGAAATACTGGATCATCCGCGACGGCAAACTCTATCTCTTCGGCGACCGGACCGGACCGAAGTTGTTTCAGCGCGACCTTGCCGGCAATATAACCAACGCCAAGCGCAACCGCGCTCTCATTGAGAAAAACTAACGGTCGGTCATCGCCGGCAGACCCGCGTCGCTGCGGTAGAGACCGGCCTTGCGCAGTCCATCGCGCAGACGATCGAGATCGGTCGGGTTGAGGAACTTGTTGCCGAAGCTGTGCGGATCGAGTGTCGGGTCTGTGCGGCGTATCGCCGCCACCTCGCGCGCTGCGTCTTCACCACGGTTCATTTCAGCGTAGGCGGCAGCCAGCACGACACGGTTGAAATTTGCGCCGTCCGTCTTGCGCAGATTGAACTCCGCCTGCTCTATCGATTCTTGGTAGCGTCCCTTCAGATAGTAGGCAAGACCGAGGGCGAAACGGTCGATGGCGTTAAGCTCCGGATCGATCCGCTTTGCCTGTTCCAGCGCTTCGATGGCGGCGTCGGTCTGCCCCCGCCACATCAGAACATTGCCGCGACCGGCGAGCGCATGGGCATCGTTTGGATTGATCGCGATCGCGCGATCCATCTCCGTCATCGCCTGATCGTATTGATGATGGAAGATATGAATGCGGCCGAGGATGACATGAGCGCGCACCTCGGAATCGCTCAGGCTCAGCGCTTTGGTGGCCATTTCGTCGGCGCGATTTAGATACGCGGTCGGCGATTCCGCCCAGCCCATCGACGTCGCGACGTAATAGGTTTCAGCGAGCGCCGCATAGGCGGCGGCGTAGTTCGCGTCGATCTCGATGGCATTTTTCAGCAAACTACGCGCTTGCGCAATGCCCGCGCGGGTCGGGCGCCGCAGCGCCGGCCTGGCGCGCAGGACGTCATCATAGGCCGCGAGCTTGTCGGTCGGCTTGGCGGATGCGCGGCGTTGTTCGATCTGTCCGACCTCAATCGCCAGGGCGCCGGCGATCCGCGCCGTGATCTTGTCCTGCAATACAAACACATTGGCCAGCGCTTCGTCGAAACTATCGGACCAGAGGACGCGACCGTTGGCATCGACGATCTGCGCGATCACGTTGAGCCGGTCGCCGCTCTGCCGGACACTGCCTTCGACCTGATAGCGTACCGCCAGGCTGCGAGCGATCTCCTTCGGGCTTTCCGGCTTGCCTTTGTACGGAAACACGGCGTTCCATGACATCACGGTCAGCTCGGGAAAACGGCCCAGGGCATTGATAAGGTCCTGCGTCAGTCCGTCGGCAAAGTAATCGCGGGCTGCATCGTTGTTCTGGTTGACGAACGGGAGCATCGCGACCGCGGGTTTTGCGCCGGCCTCGCTGGTCTGCGTCGCGGATTTCTCGCCGCCTCCAATTGAGGACGAAAATTTCCAATCGGTCGCAACGCCGATCCACAGCACGATCGCTGCCAACAACAAGGCAAGAGCGGACGCCATCAGCAAATGCCTGCGTGAACCGGCGGAGGAGCTCGCGGCCGCTGGAGCGGACGCCGGGCGCTGGTCAACTACGCTCGGCTCAAAGCGATACCCGCGCTTCGGCACAGTCTTTATCAGGCGCGCCCCATCGTCGCCCAAGGCTTTGCGCAGTTCACCGATGCTCTGCACCAGCGCATCGTCGGTGACGTTGAGCTTGGGCCAGACGGCCGCGAAGAATTCGTCTTTGGAGACAAGCCGTCCCGGATTTTCGACAAGGTAGTGCAGCAACGCGAAGGTCTT
>JBOHII010000180.1:0-5050 GCA_050725955.1 Pseudolabrys sp.
TTTCGGCGCTCGACGATATGGGACCGGATTCGACTTTCCACCGCCTGCTCTGGGATGATGCCGAATATCTGAAAAACGAGGTGATCAAGCTCGTCCCGGACGAGAAGATCCAACTCGTCGCAGACGACAAAATCCGCCGCATCGTGCTCTGCACCGGCAAGGTCTATTACGACCTCTACGAGGAGCGCGAGAAGCGCGGCATCGACGACATCTATCTGCTGCGCGTCGAGCAGCTCTATCCCTTCCCGACCAAGGCGCTGATCGCCGAACTGTCGCGCTTCAAGCAGGCGGAAATGGTGTGGTGCCAGGAGGAACCGCGCAACATGGGCGCATGGTTCTTCGTTGACGTGTTCCTGCAATGGGTGCTCAACCAGATCGGCGCCGCGCATCGCACGCTTCGTTATGCCGGGCGCCCAGCCTCCGCCTCGACCGCGGTCGGGCAGATGTCGAAGCATCTCGCGCAGCTCAAGAATTTTCTGGAAGAAGCGCTGGGGTAAGTTCCACATTCCGTCATGCCCGGGACAGGCTCGGGCATGGCAAAGGGATAGAGTAGTGTCATGGCTGACATCCGCGTGCCCACCCTCGGCGAATCGGTCACCGAAGCGACCGTCGGCAAATGGTTCAAGCAGCCGGGCGAGGCGGTGGCGGTGGACGAGCCGCTGGTCGAACTGGAAACCGACAAGGTCACGCTGGAAGTGCCGGCGCCGGCCGCCGGGGTGTTATCCGCCGTCGCGGTGAAAGCCGGCGATACGATCGGGATTGGCGCGTTGCTCGGTCAGATCAAGGAAGGCGCCGCCGCAGCGCCGGCCGCCAAGTCAGCCCCTGCCGCTCCCGCCGCCAAGCCGCCGGAAGCGCCAAAGCCGGCTCCGGCTGCTGCGGCGTCCGCAGCGCCCATAGCCGCGCGCTCGCCCGCGGCGTCCGCAGCGCCCATAGCCGCGGGCACGCCCGCGGCGTCCTCCATGCCCATAGCCGCGGGCACGCCCGCGGCGTCCTCCATGCCAATGCCGCCCTCGGTGCGCAAAATTGCGGCGGAAAGCGGCATCGACGCCGGCAAAGTCGACGGCTCCGGCCTGCACGGCCAGGTCACCAAGGGCGACATGCTGGCGGCGATCGAGCGCGCCGCCGCCCAGCCGACGCCGGTCGCCGCACCCGTGCAGATGCGGGCGCCGTCGCCTCCTGATGATCAATCGCGAGAAGAACGCGTGCACATGACGCGATTGCGCCAGACCATCGCGCGCCGCCTCAAGGACGCGCAGAACACCGCCGCCATGCTGACGACCTTCAACGAGGTCGACATGGGCGCGGTGATGGGCCTGCGCAATCAATACAAGGAACTGTTCGAGAAGAAACACGGCGTGAAGCTCGGATTCATGGGCTTCTTCGTGCGCGCCTGCATCCAGGCCTTGAAGGAAATTCCCGCCGTCAACGCCGAGATCGACGGCACCGACCTCGTCTATAAGAATTATTATCACATCGGCGTTGCCGTCGGCACCGAGCGTGGCCTGGTGGTGCCGGTGGTGCGCGACGCCGACGCAATGTCGCTGGCGACCATCGAAAAGACGATCGCGGAATTGGGCAAGCGCGCGCGCGACGGCGCACTCAAGATAGAGGAGATGCAGGGCGGTACCTTTACCATCTCCAACGGCGGCATCTACGGCTCGTTGATGTCAACGCCGATCTTGAACGCGCCGCAGTCCGGCATCCTCGGCATGCACAAGATCCAGGAGCGCCCGGTGGTCGTCGGCGGCAAGATCGAGGCGCGGCCGATGATGTATCTCGCGCTGTCCTACGATCACCGCGTCGTCGACGGCCGCGAGGCGGTCACCTTTTTGGTGCGGGTGAAGGATGTGCTGGAAGACCCGGCGCGGATCGTGCTGGATTTGTGAGCCTATGGCCTACGATCTCATCGTCATCGGCACCGGTCCCGGCGGCTATGTCTGCGCCATCCGCGCGGCGCAGCTCGGGCTGAAGACAGCGGTGGTCGAGAAGGAAAAGACCTTCGGCGGCACCTGTCTCAATGTCGGCTGCATTCCCTCGAAGGCGATGCTGCATGCTTCTGAGTTGTTCGAGGAGGCCGGGCACTCTTTCTCCAAGATGGGCATCGGCGTTGCATCGCCCAAGCTCGATCTCGCCGCCATGATGGCGTTCAAGGACCAGGGCGTTGACGGCAACGTCAAGGGCGTCGAGTTTCTGCTAAAGAAAAACAAGATCGACGCCTTCCAGGGCTCGGCGCGCATCGCGGCCGCCGGCAAGGTCGAAGTCAAAAGCGCCGACGGCAAGACGCAGACGCTCGACACCAAGTCCATCGTCATTGCCACCGGCTCGGACGTGGCGCGCCTGAAAGGCATCGCCATCGACGAAAAACGCGTCGTCTCGTCCACCGGCGCGCTGGTGCTGCCGCAAGTGCCCAAGCATCTTCTCGTCGTGGGCGCCGGCGTCATCGGGCTTGAGCTTGGCTCGGTGTGGCGCCGGCTCGGATCGCAGGTCACGGTGGTGGAATTCCTCGACGGCGTGCTGCCGGGCATGGACGGCGAGGTGCGCCGGCAGGCGCAGCGCCTGTTCGAGAAGCAAGGCATACAATTCAAGCTGTCGTCCAAGGTCACGGCAGTCGACACGTCAGGCCCGCGCCTGAAGGCGACGGTCGAACCGGCAAAAGGCGGCGCGGCGGAGACGATCGAAGCCGACGTCGTTCTCGTCGCCATCGGGCGCGTGCCTTACACCGACGGGCTCGGCCTCGACGAAGTGGGCGTCAAGCGCGACGAGCGCGGCCGGGTCGCGGTCGATCATTATTACGCGACCAACGTGCCCGGCATTTGGGCGATCGGCGACGTCATCGCCGGGCCGATGCTGGCGCACAAGGCGGAAGACGAAGGCGTGGCGGTGGCGGAAATTCTGGTCGGGCAGGCCGGCCACGTGAATTACGACGCCATCCCGAATGTCGTTTACACCTATCCGGAAATTGCTACCGTCGGAAAATCCGAGGAAGAACTTAAAAGCTCCGGCATCGCCTACAACGTCGGCAAGTTTCCGATGACCGCCAACGGCCGCGCCAAGGTCAACCAGACCACCGAGGGTTTCGTGAAAATTCTTGCCGACGCCAAGACCGACCGCGTGCTCGGCGTGCATCTCGTTTGCGCCGACGCCGGCAACATGATCGCGGAAGCCGTCATCGCCATGGAGTTCGGCGCTTCCGCCGAGGACATCGCGCGCACCTGTCATGCGCATCCGACATTGCCCGAGGCGGTGAAGGAAGCCGCCATGGCGGTCGCCAAACGCGCGATTCATATGTAGCGCGCCGCACCCCATGCAGAGCGTCATTGCCGGACTTGACCCGGCAATCCATGATGACGCGCGTCTTGGATCAAAGGTAAGGTCAAGAATTGCAGCGAAGCCTCATGGACCCGCGGGTCAAGCCCGGGGGTGACAGCATGAGTTCTTGCACGCTATGGAAAAATAATGAGGGGAGTGAAATGGCCAAGGGTCACAACGACAAAGTCGCCGTCATCACCGGCGGCGCCAACGGCATCGGGCAGGCGTTTGCGAAAAGACTGGCCGAGGACGGCGTGCATATCGCGATCGCCGATGTCGTCGACGGCGCCGAGACGGTGAAGCTGGTGCAGGCCGCAGGCCGTCAGGCGCTCGCGGTCAAATGCGATGTGTCGTCGGAAGCCTCGGTCGCCGCCATGGCCAAGGCGGTCAACGCCAAATTCACTCACATCGATATCGTCATCAATTGCGCCGGCATATTCCCGCAAAAGGATTTTCCCGCAATGACTTTCGCCGACTGGCGCCAGGTGCTGGCGATCAATCTCGACGGCACCTTCCTTACCACCGCGGCTTTCGTCCCGGGTATGCGGGCGCGCAAGTGGGGCCGCGTCGTCAACATGGCGTCGTCGACGCTCGGCTCCGTGGTCACCGGCTTTGCGCATTATGTCGCTAGCAAAGGCGGCATCGTCGGCTTTACCCGCGCGCTTGCCACCGATCTCGCGCCTGACGGAATCACCGTCAACGCCATCGCGCCCGGCCTGACCCGTTCGCCCGGCACGTTGGTGCGCACGCCACGCCCTGGCTTCAAGACGATGGATGAGGAATATGCCGCGGTCGCCGCCGTGCAGGCGATCAAGCGTCCGGAAGTGCCGGAAGACCTGGTCGGCGCGGTGTCGTTCCTCACCAGCGACGATGCGGCCTTCATGACCGGGCAAACGCTGAACGTGGACGGTGGCCGGGTAAGGACGTAGGCACCTTATTCGGGTCTCCGGAAAAGGCTATCCTTCGGCCATGCGACGCCGGCTCCGCCTGCTCTGGATTACTCTCGCGCTACTGTTCTTGCTGGAAGCGTGGCTGTGGGATCATCTCGAGCCCATCGTCGCGCGCGTCGTCAATATCGTTCCCTGGGGCAGCCTCAAGGTTACGCTGGCGCGGTTGATCGACCGCCCGCCGCCCTGGGCGGTGCTGTTCGTCTTCGTCGTTCCCTTCATCGTAATACTGCCGCTGAAATTCCTCGGTCTCTATTTTCTGGCGAAGCGCAATTGGCTCGGCGCAATCGGCGTCGGCATCGTGGCCAAGCTGCTCGGTCTCGGCGTCACCGCCTTCATCTTCGACGTGACGCGCGACAAGCTGTTGCAGATGGCGTGGTTCCGCCGGATGTACGACTGGTTCCTGTGGGCGCGCGATTGGGCGCATGCTCAGACCGAGCCGATCCGCCAGCGGCTGGCCCAATTGAAATGGCTGCTGAAACCGCAGCGGGCCGGGCGCTTCCTGCGCCGGCTCATTCGCCTGCGCCGCCGCGCCTATCGCAGCCGGCCGGCGTGACGATCTAGGCCGTGTACTGATAAATCGAGATTGGTGAGCAGCAGTTGGCCAATCTCCGCTCTACCCCCGATAGCGGGCATTGGGCGGCGTAGTCTGCAGGTCCGCTTGGGGCCGATACTGTTGAAAAAGGGCTCGCACTCATCGGCGAACAGTGATTCCGTCAGCATGAGATTCTTGATGGCGGAGGGTTGCCATGATGGGTCGGCAGACGGGCGATCAGAGCCAGCTATTCTACTTA
>JBOHII010000181.1:0-4426 GCA_050725955.1 Pseudolabrys sp.
GGCCATGGAACCCCGCCGCCTGATTCCGCCCCTGTTCGAGCCGCCCACGGCCAGGGCGGCATTCGCCACGCGGCCCGCCGAAAGCCGGGGCCGCCTCTACCCGGAACCCGAAAGCCCCACCCGCACCTGCTACAGCCGCGACCGCGACCGGATCATCCACTCCGCCGCCTTCCGCCGCCTCAAGCACAAGACCCAGGTGTTCGTGGAGCATGAGGGCGATTACCACCGCACCCGGCTCACCCATTCGCTCGAGGTGGCGCAGCTGGCGCGCTCGGTGGCCCGCGTGCTGGCGCTGGACGACGATCTCGCCGAGGCGCTGGCGCTCGCCCACGATCTCGGCCATCCGCCCTTCGGCCATGCCGGCGAGCGCGCGCTCGACGAGGCGCTGGCCCGCTTCGGCGGCTTCGACCACAACGCCCAGGCGCTGCGCATCGTTACCGAATTGGAGCGCCGCTACGCCGGTTTCGACGGCCTCAATCTCACCTGGGAGACGCTGGAAGGCCTGGTCAAGCACAACGGCGCGCTGACAGACCGCAAAGGCGAGCCGGTCGCGCGTTACCGGGAGCGCGGCGTGCCGGCGGCGATTTTGGCCTACAACAAAATCCAGGATCTGGAATTATGGTCGCAGCCGAGCGTCGAGGCGCAAGTGGCGGCGCTCGCCGACGACATTGCCTATGACGCCCATGACATCGACGACGGCCTGCGCGCCGATTTGTTCACGCTCGACGACATCGCCGCAGTGCCGATTGTCGGCGAGATTGTCGCCGGGATCGACGCGCAATTTCCCGCCCTCGAGCCGGCGCGCCGCGCGCACGAGACGGTGCGCCGCCTGATCACGCGCATGATCGAGGACGTGATCGCCGAGACCGAGCGGCGGGTGGCCGCTCATCAGCCAAGTCTCAACGAAATCCGCAAGGCCATCGGGCCACTGATTGCGTTTTCGCCGGCCATGCAGAAATCGGACACCGGCATCAAAGGCTTCCTGCGCCCGCGCATGTACCGCCACGACCGCGTGATGCAGGTGATGGACGATGCCGAAGGCGTGCTGCGCGACCTGTTCGTCCATTTTGTCGCGACGCCCGCCGACATGGCGGCGGAATGGGCGGTAGGCATTGCCGGGGCCGACGCGGGCGCCCGAGCGCGTCACGTTGCCGACTATATTGCTGGCATGACCGATCGCTATGCGCTCATCGAGCACGCGCGTTATTTTGACTCGACGCCGGAGTTGCGGTAGCCGCAGAGCGACAATGGCGCCAGCAAAAACCACCGTAAATTTGTACGCGAAGATGCTTGACCGTGTGATTGCGGCGACCGCTGCATCGCTGCCGGCCGGCGCGGACCTGTCGCGGGTGGTAGTCGAGCCACCGCGCGATCCAAGCCACGGCGATATGGCGACCAACGCCGCTATGGTGCTTGCTAAGGATGCGGGCAAAAAGCCGCGCGAACTCGCCGAAAAGATCGCCGAGGCGCTGCGTGCGGACGATCTGGTTGCAAAAGTCGGTATCGCCGGTCCTGGATTCATCAATCTCACGCTTAAGCCGCATGTTTGGGCCGAGGAGCTGCGCGTTTTACTTGACGCCGGCAAGGACTACGGCCGCAGCGACATCGGGCAGGGCGAAAAGGTCAATGTCGAATACGTCTCGGCCAATCCGACCGGGCCGTTGCATGTCGGGCACGGCCGCGGCGCGGTGTTCGGCGATGCGCTTGCCGATCTGCTCGCCTTCGCCGGCTACGATGTGACGCGCGAATTCTACATCAACGACGCCGGCGCGCAGGTCGACGTGCTCGCCCGCTCGGCGTTCCTGCGCTACCGCGAGGCGCTGGGCGAGGATATCGGGCCGATCCCGGAGGGGCTTTATCCCGGCGATTATCTCAAACCGGTGGGCGGCGAGCTTGCCGCCGAATATGGCGCGGCGCTGAGTGCCAAGCCGGAATCCGAATGGCTGCCTGTGGTGCGCGCCAAGGCCATCGCCATGATGATGGACATGATCCGCGACGATCTCGCCGCGCTCAATGTGCGGCACGACGTGTTCTATTCCGAGCGTTCGCTGATCGAGGGCGGCAACGATCAGGTGGCCGCCACCATCGCCAGTTTGCGCAAGAGCGGCGAAGTCTACGAGGGCCGGCTGCCGCCGCCCAAAGGCGGCAATCTCGAGGAATGGGAGGATCGCGAGCAGACTTTGTTTCGTTCGACCAAGTTCGGCGACGACGTCGACCGCCCGCTTCTCAAATCAGACGGCAGCTACACCTATTTCGCCAGCGACATCGCCTATCACAAATCCAAGTTCGACCGCGGCTTCCGCAATCTGATCGACGTCTGGGGCGCCGATCACGGCGGCTACATCAAACGCATGCAGGCGGCGGTGAAGGCGGTCAGCGGCGGCGGGGCCGAGCTCGACGTTAAACTGATCCAGCTTGTCCGGCTCCTGCGCGCGGGCGAGCCGGTGAAAATGTCCAAGCGCTCGGGTGAGTTCGTCACCCTGCGCGAGGTGGTGGACGAGGTCGGCAAAGACGCCGTGCGCTTCGACATGCTCTACCGCACGAACGATGCAGTCCTCGACTTCGATCTGGCCAAAGTCATCGAACATAGCCGGGAGAACCCTGTGTTCTACGTGCAGTACGGCCATGCGCGCGGCGAATCGGTGTTCCGGAATGCCCGTGCGGAGATGCCCGACCTGCCGGAAACTGCCGTAGCGCGCACGGCGTGGCTCAAGAACGCCAAGCTCGAGCGGCTTACCGATTCTGGCGAGATTTCGATGCTACGACGCCTCGCGCTCTATCCGCGGCTCGTCGAGGCCGCCGCGTCCGCCCATGAGCCGCACCGGGTCGCATTCTATCTATATGAATTGGCTAGCGAATTTCACGCGCATTGGACGCGGGGAAAAGACTTGCCTCATTTACGCTTCATTATCCAGAATGATCCAGATACGACGGTGGCGCGGCTCGCGCTAGTGCAGGGCATTGTTACAGTTCTTGCCTCGGGGCTCGCTTTGCTCGGGGTCGAAGCGCCGGACGAAATGCGGTAATTTTCGCTCAGTGAGCCGCGCGCGGCGTAAGCTCCGTGATTTCCGAATGCGACGACGCGATCAAAACCGGGGACCGAATGGCGGACAACGAGACCCAGCGACCTTACCGTTCGAATGAGCCGCCGGCGCGCGCGCCAAGTTCGGCTTCCAATCCCGCCAGCGATCCGCTCGCCGAACTCGCTAGGCTGATCGGCCAAACCGACCCATTTGCCGAATTCGGTCGCGACACCGCACGCCGCGCCGCGCCGCCGCAACCGACCGAACCGCCGGCGGTACGGGCGGCTGCGCCGGAAGCCCCGCCGCCCGCACAGAATTTCGGCGCCAATAATTATTTCGGCGCTCCACCCCTGCCCACGCCCGCCGCTCAGCCCCCGACGCCGGCAGCGCACGAGACCTATCCCGATCCGGCCTACGCCGCGAGCGTCGATCCCTATCACGCCGAAAGCGCGACAACCGGGTATCCCGCAGGGCAGGGGCAGGGCTATGAGACCGGCGGCTATCCGCAGCAACTGCCGCACGACGGCGAGGAAGAGGACTTCTACGACGATGTACCGCCGCCGCGCCGGCGTATGGGCATCATGGCGATCGCCGCCGTGTTCGCGTTGGCGGTGATCGGCACTGCCGGCGCCTTCGGTTATCGCGCGCTCTTCGGCGATTCTCGTCCGAGCCAGCCGCCGCCGGTAATCAAGGCCGATACCGCGCCGAGCAAGATAATTCCGCCGAACGCCGGCAAAGCTCCGAACAAACAGATTTACGATCGCGTCGCCGATTACGCGCAGGGCGAAAAAATTGTGTCGCGCGAGGAGCAGCCGATCGAGATGAAAACGCCGTCGATGGCGATGCCGCCGGCATCTGACAGTGAGCCGCCGGCCCCCGTCCCAGCTGCCGCGCCACTCGCGGCACTAGGCAGCGGCATTGTTTCAACCGAGCCGAAAAAAATCCATACCATTGTCATCCGAGCCGACCAGATAGGCATGGCTGCATCCCAGCCAGTAGAGCCACCGGCCCCCGCGCCGGCTCCTGTCGCGCCACCGCCGCCACGGGTGACGGCCGCTGTTCCCCCCGCCAGGGAGACACCGCGGCAGGTCGCCAGCAGCCCACCGATCGACCTTCTTCCGAATGCCGCACCGGATGTGCGCGCGCGCGAGCCACGGGCAATAGCGCCGCCGGTTCATCGCGTTGCAGCACCGCCGGTCCGTCGCGCTGAAGCGCCGGCTAACGTCAATGCGCCGCTGTCGCTGAGCCCATATGCCGGCGAAGCAAGTGCCGCGGCGGCACCGCCCGCGCGAGCCCCCGTGCGCACCGCATTAGCGACGGCGCAGCCGGCCCCGACGCGCGTCTCGCACGCCGCCGGCGGCAGCTACGCCGTGCAGGTATCCTCGCAGCGCAGCGAGGCGGAC
>JBOHII010000182.1:0-3272 GCA_050725955.1 Pseudolabrys sp.
GCAGAGAATTCGCCGACGTGACGCTCGAGCACCAGCTCGCCGACGCGCTCGGCATGCAGCTGGTCCGCTGGCCCAAGCAGTTCGATGTGATCGTCACCGACAATCTGTTCGGCGACATGCTCTCGGACGTCGCCGCGATGCTGACCGGTTCGCTCGGCATGCTGCCGTCGGCGTCGTTAGGCGAAGTCGATCCGAAAACGAAAAAGCGCCGCGCGCTCTACGAGCCGGTGCACGGCTCGGCCCCCGACATCGCCGGCAAGGGCGTCGCCAACCCGATCGCGATGATCGCCTCGTTCGGCATGGCGCTGCGCTATTCGTTCAATCTCGGCAGCGAGGCCGACATGATCGACCGGGCGATCGCCGCCGCGCTCGCCAAGGGCCTGCGCACCGCCGACATCAAGTCGGAGGGCAACAAGGTCGTGAGTACGTCGGAGATGGGTGACGCGATCCTGGCCGAGCTTGAAACGCTGGCCGCCTAAACAAAAACGCGGCCCACAGGGCCGCGTCCATCGCCTTCGAATCCCCGTAGCTCAGTAGCCGATCCAGGGATTGTTCTTGCCCGGCAGGGTGAACGGCCCGGGCAGGGAAGACGAGCCGATGTTGAAGATCGTGTTGTTGAGCACGCCCGAGGCCGTGTGCGTCGGCGACATCGCGTAACCCTGGCCGGTATTTTCACCCGGGAAGGTTTCCGTGCCCGGATCGAGATAGGACCGCTTCTGAATGATGATGCGGGTGCGCTTGCGGCCGGCTTCATCCCGGCTCACGTACACCGTATTGCCCGCGGTGCCGACCACCGTGCGCTTTTTCTTGGGCGCCGCATCGGCCGGCGCGGCCAGGAGCGCGATGGCGCCGGCAGCGGCGAGCGCAAAGGCAATGAATTTCAACCGCATAGGATCCTCGCCAGTGGTCCAATATTACAACGCAGTCTAGCCCGCTTCGGTTCACCGCAATAGGGCATTCACCGGCAATTGTTGTTGTCACCGCAAACTGTTGCCGCAAATCATCAAAAAACAGCCCGCCCTGGGGGGCGGGGCCGAATTTTCGCAAGCCCGAGGCCGGAAAGGCCGGCTCAGGAACCGTAGTTTTTCGTACGATATTCGATGGTCGCCTTGGAATCGGCGTGGTGGCGCACGCGGGTGAAATTATTGCGGCGCTGCAGCTTGACTCAGCGGCCGATGCGGCGCGGCTCCGGCCGGGTCGCCAGCGCCTTCCACAACAGGTGATATTTCGGCGTCGGCGCCAGGATCGGATCGCGCTGGCCGCAATAGCTGCGGTTGAGTTCGGCCTGCGCGAACATGGCGCCGACCTTCGGTTCGCTGCCGGCCGAAAGCAGCGTCAGCCGGTCGAGCGCACAAGCCAGTGTCGAGCGCTCGATGAAATCGGCGCCGCCCCGGCAAAACCAGCCGGACAGCGCCAAGCGCGGATCGTCGAAGTCGCGCACGAAGCCGAGGCAATGGCGCGGTGCACCCTTGGATGTTTCGAAAGGGACGACCGTCAGCGGACCGAATTTGCTCGCCAGCGGTTCCTCGCGCTTCAGCGCAACCGGCCCGAGCGCGCTCGCCGCCGCGGCGATCGCGTCGGTTGCCGCGGGAAAGCGGATCAGCTCGCTGCCCGGCCGGTAGATCTCGACCCGCAGGTAAGGCGCAACGCCGTCCGGCTCGCCCAGCGTCAGGATATCCTTGCGGCCGCCGCCCATGGCGTGGTGGCGAATGGCATAGCTCGCCGGCACATCGACTGCTTCGGGGATGGCCAGCGCGAAGGCGGGGAACGGCCGCTCGATCTCGATCCATTCCGGCCGCTGTATCGGCGCGGCGTGGGAGGGAGGCTGGGAACGGAAATATTGCGCGGCAACCATCGACAGAACGGCAATTCCGCCCAGATAAGCGAGTAGCCGCACCACGGTGGCGGGCAGTTCCTCGCGCCAGGAATGCAGGGCCGGGTGCATCGCCTTGCTCCGTCGGCTGCCGTTGTCTTCGACCAAGTTCTCGCCTAGAAGCCCTGCAATCCGGTTGTGCACGCGGTATAATGAGACGGATAAATTTTTCGGAGAGTTAACAATGGGTTACAAGGTCGCCGTGGTGGGCGCCACCGGCAATGTCGGGCGCGAGATGCTTGGCATATTGGCCGAGCGCAATTTCCCGGCCGACGAGGTGGTGGCGCTCGCCTCGCGCAGAAGCGTGGGTGTCGAGGCCTCGTTCGGCGACAAGACGCTGAAGGTGAAGGCGCTTGAGCATTACGATTTCTCCGACGTCGACATCTGCCTGATGTCGGCGGGCGGAGCCGTGTCGAAGGAATGGTCGCCCAAGATTGGCGCGCAGGGCGCGGTGGTCATCGACAACTCCTCGGCCTGGCGCATGGACCCGGACGTGCCGCTGATCGTGCCGGAGGTGAACGCCGACGCGATTGCCGGCTTCACCAAGAAGAACATCATCGCCAATCCGAATTGCTCGACCGCGCAGCTCGTGGTCGCGCTCAAGCCATTGCACGATGCGGCCACGATCAAGCGCGTGGTAGTGGCGACCTATCAATCGGTGTCGGGCGCCGGCAAGGAGGCGATGGACGAACTGTTCGCGCAGACCAAGGCGGTATTCACGCTCGGCGAGATCGAGAACAAGAAATTTCCCAAGCGCATCGCGTTCAATCTGATTCCGCAGATCGATGCGTTCATGGAGGATGGCTACACCAAGGAAGAATGGAAGATGATGGTCGAGACCAAGAAGATTCTCGATCCCAAGATCAAGCTGACGGCGACCTGCGTGCGGGTGCCGGTGTTCGTCGGTCATTCCGAAGCGGTGGACATCGAGTTCGAAAAGCCGATCTCGGCGGCGGAGGCGCGCAACGTGTTGCGCAACGCGCCCGGCTGCCTGGTGATCGACAAGCACGAGCCCGGCGGTTACGCCACGCCCTATGAATGCGTCGGCGAGGACGCCACCTACATCAGCCGCATCCGCACCGACCCGACGGTCGACAACGGCCTGCAGATTTGGGTGGTGTCCGACAACCTGCGCAAGGGTGCCGCGCTCAACGCCATCCAGATCGCCGAGTGCCTGATCAACCGCAAACTGATCCAGGCCAAGCGCAAGGCGGCCTAGTCCTTCACGCGCTATCCTTGATGTCGTCATTGCCGGGCCAAGCCCGGCAATGACAGGAATCATAGACGCGCGGCGGGCCTGAACTCTCCGCTTGCCTTATCCAGCACCGACAAATCGCCGCTGGCGACGCCGAAATAGGCGCCGTGCGTCGCGATCTTGCCTTTCTCGATGAGCTTGGCT
>JBOHII010000183.1:0-2643 GCA_050725955.1 Pseudolabrys sp.
CATGGCGAGCGCGGTGCGGATGGTTTCCGACGCCTGCTGTGGCCCGATCGATACGGCCACAATCTCTGTTGCTTTGCCGGCTTCCTTCAAGCGGATCGCCTCTTCGACGGCGATCTCGTCGAATGGATTCATCGACATCTTGATATTGGCGAGTTCGACGCCGGAGCCGTCCGGCTTGACGCGGATCTTGACGTTGAAATCGACCACCCGCTTCACGGGCACTATAATCTTCATGATTTCCCAACCCGGCTAGGCACTCACAAGAGCGGGCGGAAGCTAAAGGCCACGCCATTGGCATGTCAATGTTTATGCTGCGCTGCAAACCAGGGACCGTGGAACCGTCAGCGGTTCTGCCCGGGCGCCCACAGCACGTCCCGCGCACCCTTGTCGTTGGCATAGCGGCCGGCCACGAACAGGTAGTCCGACAGTCGATTGACGTATTTGAGCGAGGGCGCCGACACATCTTCCCCCGGTTTGTCCTTGAGTTCGACCATGATCCGCTCGGCGCGCCGGCAGATGGTGCGCGCGAGATGCAGATAGGCCGAGGCGGGGCTGCCGCCGGGCAGGATGAAGGACTTGAGCGGTGCGAGGTCGGCGTTGAGCCGGTCAATTTCGGTCTCAAGCCAGACGACCTGGGCATCGGTAACCGTCAGCGGCGCGCCGCCAGGACCCTTTTCCGCCAGGCACAGGTCGGCCTCGACGTCGAACAAGTCGTTCTGGATGCGGCCGAGCGCCGCATCGAGCGCGGCATCGCCGGCGGTATGCAGCCGCGCCAGGCCGACCGCCGCATTGGCCTCGTCGACCGTGCCATAGGCCTCGACACGCAGGTCGTATTTCTTGCGCCGCGCGCCGCTACCGAGCGCGGTCGTGCCGTCGTCGCCGGTGCGGGTATAAATGCGGTTGAGCACGACCATGTCGGCCTCTCACAGAGTCCTTCGCCAAACCCCGGATTCGAGGTACTCTCCAGCCTATCAGGAATTCGGCTTAAACGTTGGGGTGACGTTCATGCGCATTTTTCCGATTGCCGGACTGACAAGCCTTCTGTTGCTGCCGGTTGCCAATCCCGCCGGGGCCTGCGAGGACGGGGATTACGCGCTGCAATCGGCCTCCGTCGTGGCCTTGCAAGTTGCAACACCCGCCGCCCCCGCTGCCGACGCTGTGACGGCGCAAAACCCGGCGCCGCAACCCGTGACGATCGATATCTCCGCCGCCAAAAAGAAATTGCATACTAAAAAGCATAAAGACGAATACATGCGCGCGGCGCCGTCGAAGTGAGCGGCCGCCCGCGCCGCCGCCGGCTTACCAGCCGCTAGCGCCCCATCGCCCAGATCGTCGCCATGATGACCACGATGGCGACGAATTGCAGCAATACGCGCAGCCGCATGAGCTTTTGCGAGCGGTTGGGCGAGCCGCCGCGCATCATGTTGATGAGGCCGAGCAGCAAGACGATCGCAACCGCGACGATCGCCGCCGGCACGAGATAATGCGACATGAAGTTCGACATGACACGCGCCTTCTAGCACTGCACGCGGCGGCCGGCCAAGCAGGTCGATAACGCCCGGCGCCGGTCCCCCGTTGCCGGTCGTATAACGATATGGACTCCCGTTTCAGTTGAACCCAGGCTATTCTCACGCCGAAAAATGTAGGGGGCGGGAAGGGGCATGGCCGCTGCAGTTCACGCCCGCGTTTCGGGCGGTCGTTCGAGCGTGACTTTTGGCGCCCCGATCGGCAGTCCGTCGATCGATCCCGCGGCCGCCGAACCCACCGACCGCTGTCCGGAAATCGACTGCATTCGTGGTGTGCTTACCGCCGAAACGATCGAAGCCGCCGAGCGGCGGGCGACTGCACTGGGTGTCGGTGCCGACCGCGTCCTGATCGCGGCCGCCGAATTGAGCGAAGAAGCCTACCTGCGCGCGCTTGGCGAACGCCACGGCATCACGTTTGAGCCGCTCGACGACACGCCGCGGGCATTCTGCCCGCTCGACGACGAACGCCTGGTCGAATCCGCCGCCGCCGGCATGTTGCCGCTCACCATCGACGATGAGCTTTATCTCGTGGTCGCGCCGCGCGGCGGCGCGGTGCGGCGGATCCTGCAACTGATCGAGCAGAACCCGGCACGCGCGCGGCGGTTCCGCTTCACCAGCGCCGAGCGTCTCAACCGTTTCGTCATGCACCACGGCGGCAAGGCGGTCGCCGCGCGGGCCGCCGATTTGCTCAAACACACCTGGCCGCAATTTTCCGCCGCTCCGCGCCGCTGGCGCGCGAAGATCGTTTCGGCTGCGATCGTCGTGTTGCCGGCGCTCGCCGCCGCCGCCGTGGCACCGGCAATTGCGGCACTCGCGGTCGAGGTCACGCTGGCCGCGGTCTTCGCGGCCTGGGTCGCGCTCCGGCTCATCGGCGCCTTTGTCAAACCGGTCGAGCCAAACACATCGCGTCGCCTGCCCGACGACGCACTGCCGGTCTACACCGTAATCGCCGCGCTTTACCGCGAAGCGGCGTCTGTCGACGGATTGCTGACGGCGATCGAAAGTTTCGATTATCCCGGTACTATGGCGCAAACGCCACAAGACGGAAAAATGGGCTATTATTAGTCTATGGCTGAAACTCAATCGTCGGCGCCCCAACCCCCAGACGACCCAGAAC
>JBOHII010000184.1:0-5388 GCA_050725955.1 Pseudolabrys sp.
GAGCCCGGGTGCGCGAGCGCCCGGGCTTTTTTTGCTTGCGCTCCGCTGCACGTGAAGGCCCAAACGTGAAGGCCCAAGCCGCTTGCCAAACGGGAGCCTGGAACCTAGGTTCTGCCGCGCGCGTCAACCTGACGTGCTTGTGCAGGCGTAGCTCAGTTGGTTAGAGCGCTGGTCTGTGGAACCAGAGGTCGGTGGTTCAAGTCCACCCGCCTGGACCACTTAGAGCTTGGTCCGATTAGATCGTTTTTGTTTCAGATTGAAACGCAGCGAGCACGCTTCACCTCTCCCATAGGGAGAGGCCGGATTGCGAAGCAATCCGGGTGAGGGGTTATGGCCTACGAGATCCGGGAACCCCCTCACCCCAACCCTCTCCCAAGCGGGGAGAGGGAGCGCGCTGAGTTCGCGGCTCTGGTTCCATTTAAACCTAAAACGCTCTAGATCGAGCGATCTGTAAATCCCTGACAATTTTCTAATCAATCCGGCGTCAACAGCGAAATGCCGAGCAGCGCGCGGCGGCGCAGCCAGGTGGTGGCGCGGTATTTCGGATCGTGCGTCACCGCCTGCATGCCGTCGAGCATGGCGAGCACGCGGGCGCCGCCCAGCATATCGCCGAGCGCCAGCGGGCCCTTCGGGTAGTTCAAGCCCAGCTCGACCGCGGTGTCGATGTCGGCGGGCTGAGCGATGCGCAATTCGGCGATGCGCGTGCCGACATTGACGATCATCGCGAGCAACCGTTGCACCACGAAACCCGGGCTGTCATTGATGACGGTGACGGGCGCGTCCGCCGACAGCGCTGCGACCGCGGCGCCCAACGTTTCCGGCGCCGTGAGCGGGGTCTTCATCAGCGTGCGGCGTCCCGAAAAACCGCCCAGCATGTCGACCGCAAGCGTGCGCGCCGGGTCGAGCTTGAGGCGCACAATGGCGCTGCTGGCGTCCTCGCCGAACGGCGTCACGAAACACACCGCGCGCGCATCCGGCGCGCCGCCAATCTGGCATTTGACGCCGGCACCCTTGAGCCACTCGGCGAGTTCGCGGCCGCCGTCCTCGTCGGCGATAAAAGCCGATGCCGGCTTGGCCTGCGCGGCGACCGCAACTGTCGGCGTGCTCGGCTGCGGCGGGCCGTCGTAATTGTAGAAGCCCTGCTTGGTCTTGCGGCCGAGCAGGCCGCCGGCCACACGCACGGCGAGTTGCGCCGAGGGCTGATAACTCGGCTCCTCGAAGTAGCGATGATAAATGCTCATCATCACCGCATGGGTGACGTCGGCGCCGATCAGGTCGAGCAACTCGAACGGCCCCATGCGGAAGCCGGCGGCTTCCTTCATCAACAGGTCGACCTCGCGCGGGCTGGCGATGCCTTGCGCGACGATGCGCAGCGCCTCCGGCCCATAGGCGCGGCCGGCGTGGTTGACGATGAAACCGGGCGTGTCGGCTGCGACCACCGGCTGCTTGCCGATGCGGCGCACGAAGCCGATAAGCGCCTCGACCAGGCCGGGGTCGCCGCGCAAGCCGCCGATCACCTCGACCAGCCGCATCAGCGGCGGCGGATTAAAAAAATGCAGGCCGCCGACGCGCGCGGGATGGGTGCAGCCGGCGGCGATCTCGGTCACCGACAGCGATGAGGTATTGGTGGCGATCACCGCATCCGGAGCGATGCGGCGCTCCAGGTCGCGCATCAGTTCGCGCTTGACCGCTAGATCCTCCACGATCGCTTCGATCACGAGACCGGCGCCCGCCATGTCGTCGAGCGAAGCCACCGGCCACAGCCGCGCGATCACGCCCTGCTTTTCGTCCGCCGTCATACGGCCCTTCGACACCAGCCCGTCGAGCGCTTTGTCGATTGCCGCCGCAGCCTCGGCTGCCGCGCCGGCGCGCGCGTCGAAAAGCAGCGTCGTCAAACCGGTTTGCGCGCAGACCTGCGCGATACCGCGCCCCATGGTGCCTGCGCCGATGACCGCGACCGTCAGGTCGCCGCGCTGCAAGTCCCGCGGCACGCTTACTTACCCTCGAATTTCGGTTTGCGCTTCTCCATGAAGGCGCGCATGCCTTCCTTCTGGTCGGCGGTAGCGAACAGCAATTGCAGCGCCTTGCGCTCCAGCATCAGCGCCGTGTCGAGCGGCGCGTTCAAGCCGGCGTTGACGACTTCCTTGATCTGCATGACGGCGATCGGCGGCTGCGCTGCGATCTCGCGCGCGATCTCGAGCGCGCGCTTGAGCGCCTCGCCGGTCGGCGCCACCTCGCTGATCGCGCCCATGCTCAGCGCCTCAGCCGCGCTGAACATCCTGCCGGTGAGCAGCAGCGGCATGGCGCGCTTGCTGCCGATGAGCCGCGTCAGCTTCTGCGTGCCGCCGCCGCCGGCGAGGATGCCGAGCTTCACCTCGGGCAGGCCGAGGCGGGCGGCTTCGCCGGCAACGATGATGTCGGCGCACAGTGCCAGCTCAAGCCCGCCGCCGAGCGCGAAGCCTTCGATGGCGGCGATCAGCGGTTTCGGGCAGTCCATGATGGCGCGCCAGTATTTCTGCAGGTTGCGCGCCATGATCTCGACCGGGCCCGCCTCCGCCATCTGGCCGATGTCGGCGCCGGCCGCGAATACGGTGTCCGAGCCGGTGATGATCAGGCAGCGGATTTTCTCGTCGGCGGCGTGGCGGGTCACTTCGTCGGCAAGCCGCACGCGCAGGTCGAGATTGAGCGCATTGCGCACGGCCGGCCGGTTGAGCCGGAATACGACAATGTCGTCCGACGGACGTTCGATCAGCAGGGTATCCGGCGCGGTCATGGCAGGTCACCGATGGCAGAGCTAGCAGGCGGGAAATGTCGCGCCCAGTTCGAGCATGTACGTATTTGAATTATAAACACTATTTCTATATCCTGATAGTGTGATCCAGCTTGGACAGGCGAGCGGACAGGCATCACACTTTAACGGCCACGCGGCCGACTTGAACATGGATCGGCTGCCAATCCCGAAACACAAAACTGATATCCGATTTGGGCTATTCGGTTAGGGCCGGTATGCGGCCATGAATCACACCGCAGTCGTGCCGTTGTGTCATCTCGGTAAATGCGCAAGTTGGTCAACATGACATCGCATTACAACGCTGACTATCACTTCGACAAGATGGCGATGCCGGAAGCGGCTTACGCGATGGTCGCGAGGTCGCGCGCGCGGAAACTGCAGCCGTATATTGGTCACGCAGACAAGGTTTTCGAGTTCGGCGTCGGCAGCGGGCTTAATCTGGCGGCGCTCACCTGTAGCGTTCGCCGCGGCTTTGATGTCAACCCAACTTCGATGGAAGTGGCGAACCGAAGCCAGGTGGAAATTGTCAATTCACTCGAGGCCTCCGGTGACGCTTACGACGTCGTCATCTGCCATCATGTTCTTGAGCATCTGCTGGCGCCTGCCGAGACCCTCATCAATCTTCGCCGGCTGCTGCGGCCGGGTGGCACGCTTTTGTTGTTTGTGCCCTACGAAGAACAGCACCGCTACCGCAAGCACATCGCAAGCGACAGAAACTACCACTACTACTCCTGGACTCCGCACACGCTGGCCAATCTTGTCATCGAATGCGGGTTTAATTTGCAATTCGCGAAGCTCGGTCTATTCGGCTACGACCGGCTTTGTGCGCGCCTTGCGGCGAAATTGCACCTGGGCGACATCGGGTTTTGTTTTCTTCGTGGCTGTGCTCATCTTATCCGCAGGGAACGCGAAGTGCGCATCGTGGCCACTTGCCCCGAACCGGGTTAGCAGAGTGCGCCGCCATATCCCCATAGCCGACGGCTGCGTTCGCAAAGGTGGAAGACCGTGACATCAAATGATCCCGGCCCGGCCGCACCGGCGTTGTTCAACCGATTGAGACTCGTCCGCAATAGCGGGCTGCGCTTCGCCGCGCTACGGCTCATTACCGCGGTCCTCTGTCCCTCATACCGCATGCGTTACAACATGCTGGATTGGATGGACGACGATTCATTCAACCGCTATCTGCGGAAAGTCGGCGAATCCGGCGGCCTCAAGAGCATCAATGCCGGACGCAGATTGATGATCAACCAGTTGCTCCGATTAACCCAGCAGGTGCCAGGAGACACGGCCGAGTGCGGCGTTTATCTCGGCGCTTCGTCTTATCTCATTTGCTCGTTTATCGCAGGGTCGGCGTTGCCAAAAAGCCATCTTATGTTCGATTCCTTCGAAGGGTTGTCCGCGCCGGTCGGCGAGGACAATACGCATTGGCGCGAGCATGACTTGCAGGTCGATTTCGGCGAGACCGCAAGGCGGCTGTCGCAGTTCAAGAATATCCACTTCTACAAGGGATGGATCCCCGACCGGTTCGCCGAAATCGTCGATCGGCGGTTTTCGTTCCTGCATATCGACGTCGATCTTTATCAGCCGACGCGGGACAGCGTCGCATTCTTTTATCCGCGCATGAGCGCCGGCGGCGTCATCGTATGCGACGATTATGGATTCGCCTCATGCGCCGGGGCGACCAAGGCGATCGACGAATACCTCGCGGACAAGCCGGAAAAGATGGTGATGCTCAGCGACGGCGGTGGCTTCCTGATCAAGGGCGTTGCAACGGCGGACGCGAATAACCCGGCGTGAGCGCAGCCGGCTTCCGCCGGCGAAATAAAAACGCCGGCGATTGTGTCGCCGGCGTTCTCATTCGTGGATGACCTTATAGTCAGCGCATGAAATAGCGGCCATTGTTGCCGACGCGCGCGCCCGCGGGCCGGCGTTGCCGATAGACCGGCGCCGGCGCCGAAGCGCGCGACCCGCCGAACAGGAAGTCGAAGAAACTCGGGCCGCTGTAGCCGCCACCGCTGTTGTTGCTGTACATGCCGATCGGCATGCGCACCGGTTTGGACGAGGTATTCGGCGCCCGTTCGATGGCGATGTCGGCGACTTTGCGTTCGCTGCCCTTGAGGATTGCGATCATCCTGGCGTCGCGGCCATAGACGTCCTCGCGCAGTTGCAGCTTGCCGTCTTCGTCGACGAAGGCGGTCTGGTAGGTCAGGTGCACCCAGATCGGCTTGGGGAAGTTGATGTTGATTTCGCTGCCGCCGAACATCTTCTCCAGCCGTGCCTCAGTGTAGTGCTACTTCGGCAATACCAGCGACAACAGCTTCTCGCCGTAGGTGAGCGGATTCTGCACCCGCATGCAGCCGTGGCTGTAGGCGCGCTTTTCCTTGGCGAACAGATATTTGTCCGGCGTGTCGTGCTGGTAGACCAGGAACTTGTTGGGGAAGTTGAAACGGATGCGGCCGAGCGCATTGCCGGCGCCCGGCGGTTGCGCGATATGGATCGTGCCGTCGGCATCCTGCGTCAGCTTGAGGCCGATGCGGTCGAGCGCCTGCGGATCCTGTTGCAACGCCGGCAGGTATTCGTTTTCGATGATCGACGGC
>JBOHII010000185.1:0-6389 GCA_050725955.1 Pseudolabrys sp.
CATATGATTGCGGCAATCGCCCGTGCTGCGATCCCGCCAATCCCAGCCCCCATCGAACGCTCCCCCAAAGCGTGCAACAGACCAGGGACCGACCATAGCAAATCGGTAACGCCGAGTCGCGGATCGCCGGCCGGCCATTTGCCCTCGCCCCCGCAAGCCGGTTACAAAAGCCACAAGAATAAGAAGAAAGTTATGCTGGGGGATGCCGGAATGCGAGCGCACGACCGCGCCTTGTGGGCGATTGCCGTCATATTGTCGGTTCTAATTCTCGTTGGCCCGGCGCTGTGGAACGGCTTCCCGTTGTTGCAATACGACACCGGCGGCTATCTGTCGGCGTGGTACGACGGCCGGCTGCACATCAACCGATCGGCACCCTATGGCCTGCTGCTGGTCGCGGGTCAGGAACCCGATTTCTGGCCGGTACTTCTGCTGCAGTCCGCGCTCACCGTCTGGGTGCTGGCGCTGACGCTGCGCGCGCACCGGTTCGGCAACCGGCCGCTGTTGTTGCTCGCGATGATCGCTGCGTTGTCGATATTCACCACCTTGCCGTGGCTGACCGCCATTCTGCTCACCGACATATTCGCCGGGCTCGCCGTCCTCGCATTGTATCTCCTGCTGCTGCGCGATGACACGCTGACGCGGGGCGAACGCGTCGGTCTGGTCGTATTTGTGGCTGCATCGATGGCGACCCATAGCGCCACTATGCTGGTGCTCTGCGGGCTCCTCGCCGTCGCCACGATTGTCTGGTTCGTCGACCGCGCGCGCATTACAACGCCGCGGCTCATGCGCGGCGTTGCAACGCTGTTGCTCGGGACTTTGATTGTGCTCTTCGCCAATGCCCTGGTCACCGGCCGGTTCGGCTGGGCCTATGGCGGCTACGCGCTGTCCTTCGGCCGCATGCTGCAGGATGGCATCGTCAAAAACTTTCTCGACGACCATTGCCCCGATCCGACCTTGCGCCTTTGTCCCTACAAGGACCAGTTGCCGCACGATGCGGACGAGTTCTTCTGGGCCAGCGATCTGTTCAACAATCTGGGCCGTTTCGACGGCATGCGTGGCGAGATGCGACGCATCGCGCTAGAAAGCCTTGCCGACTATCCGATCTTGCAACTCGAATCGGCCTTCACCGAAACCGCCAAGCAGCTCACCATGGTCGAAACCGGCGCCGGCGTGGTGAAGTGGGTCGTCGACACTTATTACAGCATCAAGGATCATGTACCGGCCGCGATGCCTGGAATGTTGGCGGCGCGACAACGGCACCCCGGCATCGAGTTCACCGAGATCAACCGACTGCAGGTTCCGCTCGCTTATCTTGCGATGGCGCTCTCGCCTGTTATCGCGCTGGTCGCGCTGCGGCGGCAGGGATTCGGCGATATCGGCGAACTGGCCGCCGTCGTCGCGCTCGCCATCCTCGCCAATGCAACGGTCTTCGGCACCTTCGCAACCGCGCATAACCGCTACGGCGCGCGCTTGATCTGGCTTCCCGCTTTTGTGGCGCTGATCGCGCTCGCCCGCCTCGCTGCAAGCCATCGCGCGCTCAGCGAGGCCACCGGCTTGCCGCGGCAAACGTGGTACGCCAGACTATTCTCGAGAGCTGTGTCGCTTTTCTAAAGGGGTTGGACAGATGGCTGATGCCGCCGTATTGCAGCAACTCGCGCCCACCGGAAAGCTGCGCGTCGCTATCGCCATCGCGCCTTCGCCGTCGGCGCAGTTCGCCATCAAGGACGCGGCGACCGGCGCCTATCGCGGGGTCGCCGTCATTTTGGGGCAGGCGCTTGCGAAAAAACTGGGAGTGCAGGCCGAACTGATCGCCCACAACGGCTCCGGCGAAATCCAGAATTCGGCGGCCGACAACAAATGGGACGTAGCCTTCCTGCCGGTCGACGATGAACGCAAGAAATTCGTCGATTTCGGCAATGCCTATCACCTCTTGCAAAGCACCTTCCTGGTGGCGCCCGCATCCAAGATAAAATCGGTGAAAGATGCCGACGCCAAGGGCGTAGGGATAGGCGGGGTCGCCAATACGGCGACTTTCCGCGCTGCCGTGAAGGCGACTCCCAATGCCACGCACATCGAATTCGCCAAGGTCGATGCCGCCACCGCCGCCATGAACGAGGGCCGCATCGAGGCGATCGCTCTGTCGCGCGAGTCGCTCGCCGGCCTGTTGGGCAAAATTCCGGGTTCGCGCGTCCTCGAGGACGCTTTTCTTAATTCTTCGACCTCAGTCTGCGTGCCCAAGGGCAAGCCGGCGGCGCTCGCTTTTGCCAGCGCCTTCATCGAGGAGGCGAAAGCCTCGGGCCTGGTGCGCCAGGCCTTCGACGCGATGGGGCTGAATTCGTCGGTGGTCGCACCGGCGGGGATGAAATCTTAAGACGCTTCCGGCGTGTGAATATGCTCGGGGCGAATGCCGAGCGCCATCACCCGTGCCGGAATACGCCGCAGCAGCGGCCATTGCAGCATCCGCATCAGCAGCGGCGCCTTCGGCCGTCCGCCTTCGCCTTGCAAAGCCGGCCCGATTAGATTGTTTTGCAGCATGAGTTGAATGCGCTGGGTGACGCGCGTCGGGAACTCCCGCCGCCGCTGGATGGCTTTGAGCGTTTCCTCCGTCACCGCGCCGCGTCGTAACGGTTCGGCCAGGATATTGGCGGCGGCCACCGCGTCCTGCACGGCGAGATTGATGCCGACGCCGCCGATCGGCGACATGGCGTGGGCGGCGTCACCGATGCAAATCAAGCCGGGCTTATACCAGCGTCGCAGAATATCGACCGTTACGGTCAACAGCTTCACATCGTCCCAGATCGCGATCGCGCCGAGCCGGCCGTGCACGTCAAACAGCGCCATTTCCGAGACCGTCGCGCGGAACGCATCGAGCCCGCGAGCCTTGACCTTATCGATACTGCCCTTGGGGATGACATAGGCGCACTGCCAATTGTCGCCGCGGTCGAGCATGATCATCATGCGGCCGCGCTCGATGTGGCCGGCGACCATTTCGCCGTCGCTGTCCTTGCGCGGAATGCGAAACCACATCACGTCCATAGGCGCGCCGAGGTCATCCGACTTGAAGCCGGCGCGCTCACGCACCGTTGAATGACGACCGTCGCAGCCGACGACGAGATCGGCGCGGATTTCCAGTTCACCGTCGTCCGTCATGGCGCGCAGGCCGACGACACGGCCGCCCTCCTCGATCAGATCGGTCGCTTCCGCGCGCATGCGCAGGTCGAAGGCCGGATATTTCTTGCCATGCGCGGCAAGGAAATTGAGGAAGTCCCATTGCGGCATGAAAGCGATGTATTTGCACACCGTCGGCAACCCGATGAGGGCGATGTTCACCGTATCGGCGCCGATTTGCATGCTGATGTGATCGACTTCCGAATGCGGCAGCTTGAGGAATTCCTCGAGCAGGCCGAGTTCGTGCATCATCTCCAGCGTCGAAGGATGCACCGTGTCGCCGCGGAAATCGCGCAGGAAATCGCCGTGCTTTTCCAGGATCGTGGTCCGAACGCCGGCGCGCGCCAATAGAAAGCCGAGCATCATGCCGGCCGGCCCGCCGCCGGCGATGCAACAGGTGGTTTTGATTGCGGGCACGGCACGCCCTTTCGCGTTGCAGGGACGAACTGCCTCACCGCCCCCACGGTTTCCTAAGTTTAGGCCTGTTTCTCCGGCGTTCGCACCACCAGCCCATCGAGCTCGTCGCTGACTTTGATCTGGCAGGACAGGCGCGAATTCGGCCGCACGTCGTAACCGAAATCGAGCATGTCCTCCTCCATCGGCGACGGCTCACCGACCTTGGCGCGCCAGGCCTCGTCAATATAGACGTGACAGGTGGCGCAGGCGCAGGCGCCGCCGCATTCCGCCTCAATGCCGGGAATGTTGTTGCGGATCGCCGTTTCCATCACGGTCGCGCCGTTCTCGGCGGCAACGTCGCGGGCGGTGCCGCTTGAATCGATATAGGTGATCTTCGGCATGGCGGACGATTGCGGGGGCTGCACCGGTATTGGCGCCAAGCGGCGCGCGCGCCCCATATATAATCATTCCGCCGCAGGCGCTATCCCTTCGGGCCGTCCAGCAATTCGGCGATTTCGGCGCGCACCTTGTCGATTGCCGAAGCAAGCCGGCCGATGGCGAGTTCGCGATCGGCTACAACCACGGCCAGCTCGACCGCCGCCGCAGCGCCCATAACGCCGGTTGCCCCGATGCTGGCGGCCGACCCTTTCAGCGTATGCGCGAGCGTGGCCACGACCGCTGGTTCGCGATCGCGCATGCGCGCGAGCAGCAATTCGGCCTGCCGGTCGAACAGTTGCAGCACCTCGCGCTCCAGACCCCGATCGCCGAAAGTTATACGCGCAAGATGGCCGCGGTCGATGGCAGCCAGCGCCGGCGCGGCCGGTACCGGGTTGACGAGATCGGTTGCAAGTTGCGCCATGCGGACCTTCCCTAGCGGATTCTGCGGTCCCTTATATTGGCGGCAAGTTTGACCTGCGCGGGACCAAAACTCGGTAAATGCGCGGCGGCCGGAGATGCTATTTTTGCCTGTGGCCGTGCAGCGTAGTTAACCGGCGCTCAAACCTGGCGCGCGTACGGCGCGGAAAAGTCTTGGTTACTAGGAAGTTAACGATGATGAAAAACTCCCTAATGGCCCGGTTTCTTTCGCAATGCCAAGCCGATAGGATGGCTTGCCGACGGCACAGGGCAAGGATTGCGGCTGCCTCGGTCTCGAAAGTTCCCGCGCCATCGGCGCGGCCTGTTCATAGCGGCGGTTGCGGCCACAACCGTCCGGCGTAAATGCGAGGCAACGACGGTTATGGCGAATATCCCGCAAAAATCCCCGGATCCCACCGAAGAGGCGCTGTCCGCCATCCGGGAAGCGCTCGGCGCCACCCAGCCCGAGCCGGCCGCCACGACGGCGGCAGCGCAAGCCGATGCGGTAGCCAAAAGCGACGCTGCGCAAAGCCCAACAGCGGTTGTCGCCGACCTGTTCAACGAAGAGCCCGAACCGGGCAACTGGCAATCCGATGAGGCGTTATTGCGCCGTGCCGCCAATGACGACCGCGCCAGCGTCGGCCAGATGCTGCAAGCCATGCGCGGCCGTCCGGCCCGTCTGCCCTACAACATCGCCAGCGCCGCCGCCTTCATCTGGACTGTCGGCGGCCTTGCCGTCGCCTACCTGTACCGAGCAGAGTTGGTGGCCGCGTTTGCAAATCCGCGTGTCGGCTTTGCCGCCCTGATCGGGCTCGTCAGCGCGATTGCCGTGCCGGTGATCTTCTTCTACGTCCTCGCCCATCTTTTCCGCCGCTCACAGGACCTGCGCCTGGTCTCCGAAACCGTGGCCGAGGTCGCGATGCGGCTGGCGCAGCCGGAAACCTCCGCGCGCGAGCAGATCGTGACGGTCGGCCATGCCATCCGGCGCGAGGTCGCCGCCATGGGCGACGGCGTCGAACGCGCGCTTGCCCGCGCGGCCGAGCTGGAAGCGCTGGTGCACAACGAGGTCTCCGCGCTCGAACGCGCCTATAACGACAACGAAGTGCGCATCCGCGACCTGCTCAACGAGCTGAGCAACCAGCGCGAGACTCTGGTCAACCAGGCCGAGCACGTGCGCAACGCCATTGCCAGCGTCCACCTGGACCTGTCGCACGACATCACCTCGGTCGGCGATCTTGTTTCCGACAAGGTCAGCGAGGTAGCGCAGCGCGTCACCCGCTCGCTCACCGAGAAGGGCGAACACATCACACTGGCGCTCGGCCATGTCGGCGATTCCATGATCGATACGCTGACCGAGCGCGGCTCCACCTTGCTCGACCGGCTGGAGACCACAAGCGACCGCGCAACGACTGCCATCTCGTCCGCCAGCGACCGGCTGACCGCCAGTCTCAGCTTCAAGACCGAGCATGTGCACGACGATTTCGCGGACCTCGCCAATCGCTTGCAGCAGATGATGAGCACGCAGCTCAATCAGGTTGCCCAGGATTTTGAGCAAAAGTCCGCCGCCACCATAGAAACCATGGCGAGCCGCTCGCAGCAGTTCAACAACAAGCTCGCCGAAACCGGCGGCCGCATGACCGAATCCATCGCCGCCCGCGCCGAAGAAGTGAGTGCCGCGATGCGCTCGACGGGAAAGTCGCTGGTGCAGGACTTGGGTCTGCGCGGCGGCGAGGTGGTCTCCCAGTTGGAGCAGACCGGCACGCGCATCAACGACACGCTGCTCAGCCGCAGCAACACCGCGGCCGATACCTTCCGCGACAACGCCGAGGCGCTGGCGCAAGTCCTCAGCAACCGCGGCGCGGCGGTCAAGGATATGCTGACCGAGCGTTTGCAAGCCTTCGACGACATGTTCAACCAAGGCGGCACCGGGCTCAGTGAAAAAGTCTCGCGCGACGCCGCAACGCTGGGCA
>JBOHII010000186.1:0-9422 GCA_050725955.1 Pseudolabrys sp.
GATCGAGGCCGACGTCGGTGAGCGCGGAGATCACACGCTGCTTGCGCTCGGCGGGCGGCAGATGCGGGTGATGCACCCGCAAGCCTTCCTCGATGATGTCGGACACCGACATGCGCGGCGACAGCGAGCCGTACGGGTCCTGGAACACGATCTGCATATTGCGCCGGTAGGGCCGCATTTCCTTGAACTTGAGCCCCTGGATCGATTGACCCATGAAGACCACCGGGCCCGTGGACGAGATCAATCGCAGGATGGCGAGGCCGAGTGTCGTCTTCCCCGAACCGGATTCGCCGACGACGCCAAGAGTCTCGCCTTTGCGCAACTCGATGCTGATGCCGTCAACCGCCTTGATGTGCCCGACCACCTTGCGCAATACGCCGCGCTTGATCGGAAACCACACCTTCAGATTGTCGGTGGAGATCACCACCGGCGCGTTCGGACATGGCGGCGCCGGATCGGGCTTCGGCTCGGCGGCGAGCAGCGCGCGCGTGTAGGGGTGCTCGGGCGCGGTGAATACGCGCTCGACCCCGCCCTGCTCGACGATCTTGCCCTGGCTCATCACGCAAACGCGGTCGGCGAGCTTGCGCACGATGCCGAGGTCGTGGGTGATAAACAGCACCGACATGCCAAGCCGCGCTTGCGTGTCCTTGAGCAGCTTGAGGATTTGCGCCTGCACGGTCACGTCGAGCGCGGTGGTCGGCTCGTCGGCGATCAACAGGTCCGGCTCGTTGGCCAGCGCCATGGCGATCATGACGCGCTGGCGCTGCCCGCCGGAAAGCTGATGCGGATAGCTCTGCAGCCGCCCTTTCGGATCGCGGATGCCGACCTGGCCCAGCAGATCGACGATGCGGCTGCGCGCCACCGCTCCGGTAAGACCTTGATGCAGCAGCAATATCTCGCCGATCTGCTTCTCGATCGTGTGCAGCGGATTAAGCGAGGTCATCGGCTCCTGGAAAATGATGGTGATGTCGTTACCGCGCACGTGGCGGATTTCTTCCTCCGTCAAGGTCATGAGCTCGCGGCCACGGAACAGGATCGAGCCGGACGGATGGTGCGCGGCCGGATAGGGCAACAGCTTCATCACCGATAGCGCGGTGACCGATTTGCCGGAGCCGCTCTCGCCAACCAGTGCGACGGTTTCCCCCTTGCCGATGTCGAACGACACCCGGTCGACCGCCAGCACTTCGCGCGCGCCTTTGCCGAAGGCGATGGAGAGATCGCGGATGGAGAGAATATTTTCGCCGGCGCCATTCATCGAAAGGTCTTTCGCGGATCGAAGGCGTCGCGCACCGCTTCGCCGATAAAGATGAGCAGCGACAGCATGATCGCGATCGAGAAAAAGCCGGTCAGCCCGAGCCAGGGCGCCTGCACATTGGCCTTGCCTTGGCTCAACAATTCGCCGAGCGATGGCGAACCGGGCGGCAGGCCGAAGCCGAGGAAATCGAGCGCCGTCAGCGTCATCACCGACGACGACAGGATGAACGGCAGGAACGTCATGGTTGCCACCATGGCGTTGGGCAAAAGATGGCGGAAGATGATCACCGCGTTCGACACGCCGAGCGCGCGCGCGGCCTGGATGTATTCGAAATTACGCCCGCGCAGGAATTCCGCACGCACCAGCCCGACCAGCGATACCCAGGAGAACAGCAGCAATATGCCCAGCAGCACAAAGAAACCCGGCACCAGCACCGAGGAGATAATCAGCAACAGATACAGAGAGGGAATCGAGGTCCAGATTTCGATGAAGCGCTGGAACAACAGGTCGGTCCAGCCGCCGAAATAGCCCTGCACCGCGCCGGCGGACACGCCGATCAGCGAGGACACGATGGTCAGCGCCAGGCCGAATAGCACCGAGATGCGGAAGCCATAGATCAGCCTCGCCACCACGTCGCGGCCGCCATCGTCGGTGCCGAGCCAGTTGTATTCGAGGTCGCCACATTTGGCGAAGCCGTGCGTGGCCGCGAACGCGCAATCCTTCTCGGTGAGCAGCCAGGTCGGCTTGGAGGGGAACGGCGACGGCGGCTTGCTTACCTGCGTGTTGTAGGAAAAGTGGATCATGGGCCAGATGACGGTGCCGCCTTCCTTGTTGATGAGGCCCATCAGATAGTCGTCGCGAAAATCGGCCGCGGTGCCGAACAAGTTGGGATCGGGAGTCTTGGCGAACGCGGTGTCGGGATAGGTGAATATGGCCGGAAAATACGAATGGCCGTTGACCTGAATGAAGATCGGCTTGTCGTTGGCAATGAATTCGGCGAACAACGAAATCAGAAACAGCGCGAGGAAAATCCACAACGACCAATATCCGCGCCGGTTGACCTTGAAGTTTTCCCAGCGCCGCCGGTTGATCGGCGAGATCGCAATCCAATGCCGTGCCGGCGGCACGTCGAGGCCCATGGTGCCAACTGCAGTGGTGTCAGGCGATTCGATCCCGGCGCGGGCGTCCACCTCAGACCTCCCTGGTCTCGAAATCGATACGTGGGTCGATCCAGGTATAAGTGAGATCGGAGAGCAGGTTCACCACCACGCCAATGAGCGAGAAGATGTAGAGCGTGGCGAACACCACCGGATAATCGCGGTTGAGCACGCTTTCGAAGCCGAGCAGGCCGAGGCCGTCGAGCGAGAAAATCGTCTCGATCAGCAGCGAGCCGGTGAAGAAGGCATGCACGAAAGCGGACGGAAACCCGGCGATCACGATCAGCATGGCGTTGCGGAACACGTGGCCGTAAAGCACCTGGTTGCGGGCGCAGCCCTTTGCGCGCGCGGTGAGCACGTATTGCTTGCGGATTTCCTCAAGGAACGAATTCTTGGTCAGCAGCGTCATGGTGGCGAAGGCCGACAGTGACATCGCCAAGATCGGCAGCGTCAGGTGCCAGAAATAGTCGCCGATCTTGGTGTACCACGGCAGTTGCCAGAAATTCTCCGACACCAGGCCGCGCAAAGGGAAAATATCGAAGAACGAGCCGCCCGCGAACAGGATGATCAGCAGGATCGCGAAGAGGAAGCCGGGAATGGTGTAGCCGATGATGATCACGCTCGAGGTCCACGCGTCGAAACGCGATCCGTCGTCGACCGCCTTGCGGATACCGAGCGGGATCGAAATCAGATAGGTGAGCAACGTCATCCAGATGCCGAGCGACATCGACACCGGCAGCTTTTCCTTGATCAACTGCATCACGCTGACGTCGCGGAAATAGCTCTTGCCGAAATCGAACCGGATGTAGTTCCAGAGCATCAGCCCGAAGCGCTCATAGGCCGGCTTGTCGAAGCCGAACTGCTTTTCCAGCTTCTTGATGAATTCGGGGTCGAGCCCTTGTGCACCGCGGTATTTGGAACTGACGGCATCGACGCCGGCGCCGCCCCGCGCCATGCCGCGGCTACCGAAGTCCCCGCCGGTCCCGCCGGAAATGCGCGAGGTGGCGCCGGTATCGGCGCCGCTGAGTTTGGCAATCACCTGTTCGACCGGGCCGCCGGGCGCGAATTGCACCACGACGAACGCAACCAGCATGATGCCGAACATCGTCGGCACCATGAACAACAATCGGCGGATGATATACGCGCTCATGAGGCTCCCAATATGTCATCCCGCGGCGCGCGGTGAAAGCACAGAAATCGCGGCAATTACCGCCGCTTTTCCAGCTTGACAGCCTTGTCGCGATCGGACCACCAGGTTTCCGGAATACCACGGAAATATCGCGGTTTGGCGACGGGATGACCGAAGACGTCCCAATAGGCTATCCAGTACGACGCTTTGTACCAGTGCGGGATCCAATAGCGCCCCGCACGGATGACGCGATCGAGCGCCTTGCAGGCGGTGGTGAGCGCGGCGCGCGATTTGGCGGCGATTATAATGTCGACCAGCGCATCGACCGCCGGATCGGCAATGCCGGCGATATTTTGCGAGCCCTTGGTCGCCGCCGCCTGCGACGAAAAATAACTCCGCAGCGAATCGCCCGGCGTCGACGAAAAGCTGAACCGCTCCACTATAATGTCGAAATCGAAGCCGTCGACGCGGGCGCGGTATTGCACCGGATCGACCACGCGCAGGGTGGCGGTGATGCCGAGCCTGGCGAGATTTCTGATGTAGGGAAGGTGGTGCGGCGTGAGGCCCGGCTCGTCGAGCAGGAACTCGATGGTGACCGGCTTGCCGTTCGCCATGACCCGCTTGCCGTTCTTGAGTGCAAAACCGGCGTAATCCAGCAATTGCGCGCCGCGCCGCAGCCAACGGCGATCCTGCCCGGAGGCGTCGGTCACCGGCGGCACATAGGGCTCGCCGAACACTTCGTCCGGCACCTTGCCGCGGAACGGTTCGAGCAGCGCGAGTTCGGCGGCATCGGGCTTGCCGGCCGCCATCAACGGCGAATTCTGAAACACCGATTGGGTGCGGTCGTAGGAGCCGTACATGATGTTCTTGTTGGTACATTCGAAATCGAAGGCGTCGATCAGTGCCTCGCGCAGGCGGCGGTCCTTGAACTGCGGCCGCCGCGTGTTGATGAACCAGCCTTGCGCGCCGGACGGCGTATCGTCGGGAATTTCAGCGCGTTTGACGCGGCCATCTTTGAAGGCGGGGAAATTGTAGCGTGTGGCCCAGGTGCGCGAGGTGAACTCCTCGCGGAACAAATAACTCTGGGCGGTGAAGCCTTCGAAGCCGACGTCGCGGTCTCGATAATATTCGAAACGAAGTACGTCGAAATTATTCTGACCCTTCACGACCGGCAAATCGGCGCCCCACCAGTCCTTGACGCGCTCGAATTCGATGAAATGCCCGACCTCGAAGCGGCCGACCATGTAGGCGCCGCTGCCGAGCGGGATCGCCAGCGTCGACTGGTCGAACGGCTGCTTGGAATAATAGGCCTTGGAGAAGATTGGCAGGCCGGCAACGAACAGCGGCACGTCGCGCCCGCGCTTGGGCTTGAAGCGCGTCACCACAGTACGCTCGTCGCTCGCCTCGACGCCCAGAAAGTCGCGCAGCAGTTGGGTGATAATCGGATGGCCGTTTTCTTTCAGTGTGGTGAGCGAGAACGCCACGTCATGCGCGGTGAGCGGCGTGCCGTCGTGAAATTTCGCCTCGCCGCGCAGGTGGAACGTGTAAGTCAGCCCATCGTCGGAGATGCGAACACCGCGCGCGGCGAGCCCGTACATGGCATCGGGCTCGTCGCCCGAACGCGCCATCATGGTCGCGAAGGTTAATTCCATGCCCTGTGCGGCGTCGCCCTTCAAGATGTAGCTGTTGAGCGAATTAAAGGTCAGCTGATTCTGATTGAACTGCGTACTCGGGCCGATCTGCGAGAAAACGCCGCCCTTGGGCGCGTCGGGATTGACGTATTTGAAGAACTTGAAATCGGCCGGATAAGCGAGATCGCCAAAGGCCGACATGCCGTGGCGCTCGGCGTCTTGGGCAGCCGCCGGGCCCGCGAATTTCGCCGCGGCGATCGCACCCGCCGACAGCACAAGCGCATGGCGACGGGTGATCAAGACCGCGGCGGCACCTTGGCCGCCTTGTCTGCATCCCACCACCAGATGGTGGGAAACGCCGATTGGCCGTATTTCGGCATCGTCTCCGGATGGCTGAAACGATCCCAGCGCGCGGTGCGCTGTTTGCCGTAGGTCCATTGCGGCACGACGTAATTATTCCACAAAAGAACCCGGTCGAGCGCCTTGGTGGCGGCGACCAGTTCCTCGCGGCTCTTGGCAAAGATCACGCTCTCGATCATGGCATCAACCGCGGGGTTCTTGATGCCGACCAGGTTGCGCGAGCCGGGCTGGTCAGCGGCCCGCGAGCTCCAGTAGCCGCGCTGCTCGTTGCCAGGCGACAGCGATTCGCCCCAGGAGGCGATGATGATGTCGAAATCCCATTGCCGCAGCCGGTTCTCATATTGCGAGCTGTCGACCGTGCGCACCGTGACCGTAATGCCCACGCGCTCCAGCGACGGCTTGTAAAACAGCATCACGCGCTCGAATGCCGGTTGTTGCACCAGCAGTTCGACCTGCATTTGCGCGCCGCTCTTGGCGTTTACCAGCTTGGTATTGCGAATTTCGTACCCCGCCTCGCGCAACAGCGTAAGCGCCTCGCGCAGGTTGTTGCGCACCGCTTGCTGATTGCCGCCGACCGGATTGGTGTAGCGCTTGCTGAACAGCTCGGGGGGCACCTTGTCCTTCACGCTTTGCAGAATGTCGAGTTCGAGGCCTTGCGGAATCCCGGTCGCCGCCAACTCGGTGCCCTCGAAATAGCTGGCGATGCGCCTGTATTGGCCGAAGAAAATCGTCTTGTTCATCTCCTCGAAATCGAAGGCGAAATTGAAAGCGCGGCGCACCCGCGTATCCTTGAACTTGTCGCGCCGGATATTGAAGGCGAAGGCCTGCATAAGCCCCGAACTGCGGATCGGGAATTCTTCCTTAATGACTTTCTTTTCGCGCACGGCCGGAAAGTCGTAAGCCGTCGCCCAGTCCTTGGCGCTGTTCTCGGTGCGCCAATCCACCTGGTCGCCCTTAAACGCTTCCAGGGCGACGGTGGAGTCGCGGAAATATTCCTGGCGGTTTTGTGCGAAATTATTGGCGCCGATATTCAGATTGAGGTTCTTGCCCCAATAGTCGGCCACCTTCTCGTAGACGATCGTGTGGCCGGCCGAGAATTCCTTGACCCGGTAGGGCCCTGAGCCAAGCGGCGGCTCCAGCGTGGTCTGCGTGATATCGCGCTTGTGGCCGGCCTTGTCGGTGCCTTCCCACCAGTGTTTCGGCAGCACCGGCAATTCGCCGACGATCTGCGGCAATTCGCGATTGCCTGGCCCGTCGAAGGTGAAGGTAATATCGCGCTCGCCGGATTTTTCCGCCGTCTTGACATGGCGGTAGTAAGCACCGAGCTGCGGACTGTTGGCCTTGAACGCATTGAACGAGAAAATCACGTCGTCCGGAGTGACCGGCATGCCGTCGTGCCAGCGAGCATTGGCGCGCAGCCGATAGGTGACCGAGGAGCGATCCTCCGGATAGCTGATCGCTTCCGCCAGCAGTCCATAGGAGGTGGCGACCTCGTCGAGCGCCGGCGCGGACAGCGATTCGGTGAACAGCTCGGTGCCGCTCGCGATGTTGCCCTTCACGCCGGCCACCACGATGTTGAAATTGTCGAACGTGCCGACGGCAATCTCGCGCACCGTGCCGCCCTGCGGCGCCGCCGGATTGACGTAGTCAAAATGCTTGAAGTCGGGCGGATAGCGCGGCTCGCCGAACAGCGAGAGGCCGTGCTTCCATTGCCGCGCCTGCGCCGCGGCCTCGCCCAGTTGGGCTTCCGCGCGGATTGTTCCGAGGGCAATCGCCGCGGCGCCGCCGCGCACAACCGATCGGCGGGTCAATGGCATGGCAATTCTCCGACGCATGAGGTGCTCGTCATGCCTTCGGGGGCGATTATGTCGGTTTTTCGGTCGGCCACCAGCGACCCCGTGCCGCGCATCCTCAACAAAACGGCCAGGCTTGGCCCGGCCGGTTCGCGACAGCGTTCATGCTGGCTATTTTGCCGGCGTCGCGGGCGCCGCCGGAGCTGCGGCCGGAGCAGCCGCCTTGGGTGCTTCCGCCGGCTTTGCCGCAGGAGCCGCCGCTGGCGCGGCAGCCGGTGCGTTCGCTGCCGCCTTGGGCAGCGGCAGCGGGCTATCGGAAAGCGTGTGCAGGAAGTCGATCACGTCGGCCCGCTGCTGACCGCGCGGCAGGCCAGCGAAGGTCATGTTGGTGCCCGGGATGTAGCCGCGGGGATTGGCCAGGAATGCATAGAGCTCGCCGAAGGTCCAGTTGCCGCCCTTGGCCTTCATGGCGGCGGAAAAGTTGAAGCCGCCGCGGTCTTCCCCGCGCGGACTGCCGACGATGTTCCACAGATTGGGCCCGACCCGATTAGGTCCGCCCTTCTCGAAAGTGTGGCAGGCTTGGCATTGCCTGGCGATCTGCTTGCCTTTGTCCACCGAGGCTTCGGCCATCATGGCCTCCATCGGCGGCTCCTTCTCCCTGGGCGCACTCGATTCAGCCGCGCCCGGCTCCTTGGCGGCGATGGCGTAGCCGGGCTTGGCCGGCTTCTCAGGCGCGAAAATGGCGCCGGCTCCGATATTGAGCGCGAGCGTGATCAGGCAGGTGCCGAGGATGGCGCCCAGAATCTTATTGAGTTCGAAGGAATTCATCGAAATAAGGCTCCCGAAAGGGATGCTGAAGCCGGCAGGAGTCGCGAGGTCGCCGAGGGCTCGGCGGCGGCGGACAGATACCGTTTTGCCTCAGGTCTGGCAACCCGTATAAGCGCCGCGGCACAATCGACATTCGTTCAGGTCCGGCCGGCCTAGGCCGGCAAACCGATGCCCGACACCATCGTCCTGATCCCGGCCCGCATGGCCTCCACGCGCCTCCCCGGCAAGCCTTTGGCGGACATCGCCGGGCTGCCGATGATCGCGCACGTACTGCGCCGCGCGCAGGCCGCCGAAATCGGCGAGGCGGTGGTAGCAACCGACTCCGAGGCGGTCGCCGCCGCGGTGGAAAAGTCCGGCGGCCGCGCGGTGATGACGCGCGCAGATCATCTTTCCGGCTCCGACCGCATCTATGAAGCGCTGACGGCGCTCGATCCCGAACGCCGCATCCGCGTGGTGCTGAATGTGCAGGGCGACCTGCCGACCATCGAGCCCGCCGACATCCGCGCCGCACTTACCCCGCTGGCCGATCCGGCCGTGGATATCGCGACGCTCGCCGCGGTCATCGACGATGCGGCCGAACTGACCGATCCGAACGTCGTCAAAGCGGTCGGAACGCCGGTCGCGCGCGGCCGCTTGCGCGCGATGACGTTTACCCGCGCCGATGCGACCGGCGCCGGGCCGCATTATCACCACATCGGGCTTTACGCCTATCGGCGCGCCGCACTGGAGCGCTTCGTCAAGCTGCCCCCTTCCGCCAACGAGCAACGCGAGAGGCTCGAGCAATTGCGTGCGCTCGATGCTGGTATGCGCATTGACGTCGCAATCGTCACAAGCGTGCCGCTCGGCGTCGACACGCCGCAGGAACTCGCGAAGGCGCGCGCCTTGTTAAAAGGAACATGACCATTGGCGGGTGCCCGGCTTCATGCCGGCAATGACAAAGCGGGCTAAACCGTGTAACGCAACCGGCGGCAATAATCGGGCGACATCGATGGCCAAGAAAAAGATCATCTTCCAGGGCGAAGCAGGCGCGAATTCGCATCTTGCCTGCCGCGAAGCCTATCCGGATCACGAGCCGGTGCCCTGCCCGACTTTCGAGGACTGCTTCTCGGCGCTGACCGGCGGCGATGTCGACCTCGGCATGATCCCGATCGAGAATTCGGTCGCCGGCCGTGTCGCCGATATCCATCATTTGATGCCGACCTCGAAGCTGCACATCATCGCCGAGTGGTTCCTGCCGATCCGCAATCAATTGATGGCGCCGAAAGGGGC
>JBOHII010000187.1:0-4369 GCA_050725955.1 Pseudolabrys sp.
GTGCCGCGCGAAAAGGCATCCGTAGGCATTGCCTAAGCGTTATGCATGGGGCAGGTTTGTGACAGCGACGTGGAGCCGAGGCCACCGTCGCCGGAATTCGCCCGCTGGCGTCGCTGCCGGCGCGTCCTGACGAGCAAACCTCGGAGACCCGTAATGCTTTTCGCAAAGCGACTGCTTCCCGCCCTGTTCGCCCTTGCCGCGATCGGTTTTGCCGCGCCTGCCCAGGCCGAAGCCCTCGATTCCATCATGGCCGCCAAGGTCATCAAGGTCGCAGTGCCGCAGGATTTCGCGCCGTTCGGCTCGGCCGGGCTCGATCTCAAGCCGCAGGGCCTCGACATCGACATGGCCAACCTGATTGGCAAAGTGCTGGGCGTGAAGACCGAGATTATCCCGGTGAGCAGCGCCAACCGGATTCCCTATCTGCAGACGCACAAGGCCGACATCGTCATATCCAGTCTCGGCAAAAACGCCGAGCGCGAGAAGGTGATCGATTTCTCGATCGCCTATGCGCCGTTTTTCTCCGGCGTGTTCGGCACCAAGGACATCGCCGTAAAGAGCGCTGCCGATCTCCATGGCAAGACCGTCGGCGCCACCCGCGGCGCCATCGAAGAGCAGGCGCTGTCGGCTTCGGCGCCGGCGGACGCAACCATCAAGCGCTTCGAAGACAACAACGCGACCATCTCGGCCTATGTCTCCGGCCAGGTCGATCTGATCGCCACCGGCAATACGGTCGCGGCGGCGATCGCCACGAAAAATCCGCAGCGCGCGCCGGTGCTGAAATTCGTCATCAAGGACAGCCCCTGCTATGTCGGCATGAACAAGGACGAGCCGAAACTGCTCGCCAAGGTCAACGCGATCATCGCCAAGGCGAAATCCGACGGCGATCTGGAGAAGCTCTCGGAAAAGTGGCTGAAGAACCCGCTGCCGCCCGGATTCTGAGGCGGCCTCGCCCGGCCAGCACATGATTTATCACCTGCATTTCGAGGCGCTGCTGCCTTACTGGCGGGTGCTGCTCGACGGGCTAATCTTCACCGTCGTGCTGACCATCGTGTCGACCGTCACCGGCATCGCGGTCGGCACCGCCGGCGCTTCGGTGCGCACCTTCGGCCCCAAATGGGCCGGCCGCATCGTCATCGTTTATATCGAGCTGATCCGCAACACGCCGTTCATCGTGCAGCTTTTTTTCATTTTCTTCGGACTGCCGGCACTCGGGGTGAAGCTCAATGAATCCACGGCCGCGTTTCTCGCCATGGTGGTCAATCTCGGCGCCTATTCGACCGAGATCATCCGCGCCGGCATCGAGGCGGTGCCGAAGGGACACCTTGAGGCGGGCGTCAGCCTGGCCATGAGCAAATGGGAAGTGCTGCGCTATATCGTGCTCAAGCAGGCGTTCCGCAAAATCTATCCGGCGCTGTCGTCGCAGATCATCATCGTCATGCTCGGCTCGGCGGTGGTGTCGCAGATTTCGGCGCAGGATTTGACTTACGCCGCGAATTTCGTCGCCTCACGCAATTTCCGCAACTTCGAGGTCTATATCCTGGCAGCGGTGGTTTACCTGCTGCTGGCGATGGCGACGCGGGCATTCCTGCGCGGGCTCGGGCGCTATCTGTTCAAGGCGGCGGTGTAGCGCATGATCCCGAAAAGTGGGCACCGGTTTCCCGCCTTCGCGAAGCCCGCTTCGGCGGGCGAAGCAAGGTCGGGCAAGATCATGCGCCAAGGAAAGTGACATGTTGCAATTCACCTTCTGGGACATCCTGTCGAACCTGCTGATCGCCACCCAGTGGACAATCATCCTGTCGCTGATTGCCTTCGTCTCTGGCGGCATTGTCGGCCTGATCTTGCTGTTCATGCGCACTTCGCAGATCAAGCCGCTCGAATGGTTCACCAAATCCTATATCGAATTCTTCCAAGGCACGCCGCTGTTGATGCAGCTCTTTCTGTTCTTCTTCGGCATCGCGCTGTTCGGCGTCGAAGTGTCGCCGTGGCTCGCCGCCGGGATGGCGCTTACCTTCTGGACCAGCGCCTTCCTTACCGAGATCTGGCGCGGCTGCGTCGAATCGATCCCGCGCGGCCAATGGGAGGCGTCCTCGACGCTTGCGCTCTCCTACGTCGAGCAGATGCGCTACGTCATCCTGCCGCAGGCCGCGCGCATCGCCATTGCGCCGACCGTCGGCTTCTCGGTGCAGGTGATCAAGGGCACGGCATTGGCGTCCATCATCGGCTTCGTCGAATTGACCAAGGCCGGAACCTTGCTCAACAACGCGACGTTCCGGCCCTTCCTGGTCTATTCGCTGGTGGCCTTGATCTATTTCTGCCTGTGTTTCCCGTTGTCCTGGTGCGCCAAAAAACTCGAGGGCCGGCTCAATGTCGCTCGTTAGCATCCGTGAAGTGAGAAAAAGCTTCGGCCCGCTCGAGGTGCTCAAGGGCGTTTCGCTTGAAGTCGAAAAGGGCGACGTGGTCGCCATCATCGGCCGCTCCGGCTCGGGCAAGAGCACGCTGCTCCGCTGCATCAACGGGCTGGAGACCTATCAGGCGGGCGCCATCATGGCCAACGGCATCGAGGTCGGCGGCATCCGCGCCAACTTGCGCGAGCTGCGCCGTCATGTCGGCATGGTGTTCCAGCAGTTCAATCTGTTTCCACACCTGACCGCGGCGGAGAACGTCATGCTGGCGCCGACGGTGGTGAACAAGGCTTCGAAAAAGGACGCGCGCGAATTGGCCGCCGAGATGCTGGCCAAGGTCGGCTTGTCGGAGAAGATGGATTCCTATCCCAGCCAGCTCTCCGGCGGGCAGCAGCAGCGGGTGGCGATTGCCCGCGCGCTTTCGATGCGGCCGAAGGTACTGCTGTGCGATGAAATCACCTCGGCGCTCGATCCGGAGCTGGTCAACGAGGTGCTTAAAGTCGTCGAGCAGCTCGCGCGCGAGGGCATGACGCTGATGCTGGTCACCCACGAAATGCGCTTTGCCCGCGACGTCGGTACGCATCTGGTGTTCATGCATCACGGCAAGGTGCACGAACAGGGCCCGCCCAAGCAGGTCTTTGCCGCGCCGAAGACGCCGGAATTGCAGCAGTTCGTCGGCTCGATCGGCTGAGGCCTTTCCGCTACCGCGCTGGATAATAGCAAGGCCCCGAAGCGGGGCCTTGCCGATTTTTACGAAACGATCTTGCCGGCAAAAATCACGTCGCGTGGGCAAGCTTGCTTGCTTCGCCCCCCATGACGCGCGACCGCATCGGCTTGAGCACGAACAGCGCCAAAGCAACTACGATCACGTTCATGATCGACGTAGCCACGAACACCATGTGCCAGCTCCCGGTCGAGACCTTGATCATGTTGGCGATCGGTACGAGGAAGGCCGATGTGCCCTTCGCCGTATAGAGCAGGCTGAGGTTTACCGTCGCGAATTTCGGTCCAAATGTATCCGTACAGGTTGACGGAAAAAGGCTGAAGATCTCGCCCCAAGTCAGGAAGATCAGAGCGGCAAAAACCACGAAGAACCAGGGCGTGGCGCCGAGGCTGCCGAGCAACCAGTAGGCAATCGCTCCGAGGCCGAACGCGATGGCCATGGTGTATTCGCGCCCGATGTTGTCGGAGACCCAGCCGAACAGTGGGCGCGCTCCGCCGTTGCACAGCCCGTCGACGATGAGCGCGACGGTCAACGTGGTTGCGGTGCCGAACAGCACTACGTTACCGACGTTGAAATCCTTGGCGATCGGCGCGATCTGCGCGGTCGCCATTAGGCCGCTCGCCGACACCATGACGAACATGATGTAGAGCAGCCAGAACACGGGCGACATCAGCACTTCCTTCGGCGAATGACTGCGCGACGTCATGCTGACCTTTGCCGGAGGCGCGCCGGCCAGTTCTCCGGGTTGTGGCGCGCGGATGAACCAGGCCAAAACGAAGACCACAGCGCCTTGGACAATGCCGAACCAAAGGAACGCAGCTTCGTAGCCGTAGTGGGCGATTACATAGCGAATCGGAATGACGGTCAGGACCGCGCCTGCGCCATAGCCCGCGGCCGTAAGGCCTACGGCAAGGCCACGCCGGTCGGGGAACCACTTGACCGCTTGTCCGACGCTGGTGGCGTACACCGCCCCGCCGCCGATCCCGCCGACAATCGCACCGATATAGAGCAGGGTGAGCGAGTCGGCATAGGAGTTAATCACCCAACCAATGCCGACCATGATACCGCCGAAGGCGATGACCGGCTTCGGACCGATCGTGTCGGCGATCCAGCCCTCGATCGGCGTGAGCCAGGTTTCCAAGGCGATGAAAATCGCGAAGGCGACCTGAATCGCCGCGCGCGTCCAGCCATGCGACTTGCTGATTGGGTCGACGAAAAGCGTCCAACCATATTGCAGGTTGGC
>JBOHII010000188.1:0-5619 GCA_050725955.1 Pseudolabrys sp.
GAATATTGGGGTCTCAAGTCGCTCACCTATCGCATCCGCAAAAATCGCAAAGCGCATATCACACTGCTCAACGTCGATGCGCCGCCGGCGGCCCTGACCGAGATCGAGCGCCAGGAGCGCCTGAACGAAGACGTGCTGCGCTATCTCACCATCCGCGTCGAGGAACTCGAGGAAGGCCCCTCCGCGATGTTGCGCAAGTCGGACCGCGACCGGGACGACCGCGATGGGCGCGGTGATCGTGGCGATCGCGGTGACCGCGGTGATCGCGGCCGTGGCGAGCGCCGCCCGCGCCGCGACGAGGCCGAAGGCGAAGCCGCTCCCGCGGCGGTGGAGGAATAGACCATGGCATTCGGATCATCCCAAGGTGGCGGTGGTGGCGGCGCCCGCCGTCCGTTCTTCCGCCGGCGCAAGACCTGTCCGTTTTCCGGCGCCAATGCGCCGAAGATCGACTACAAAGACGTCAAGCTGTTGCAGCGCTATGTCTCGGAGCGCGGCAAGATCGTGCCAAGCCGCATCACCGCGGTGTCGGCCAAGAAGCAGCGCGAACTGGCGCAGGCGATCAAACGCTCGCGTTTTCTCGGACTGCTGCCTTACGTGATACGGTAAAAGTCAACGAGGCTTGCGGGGACACCCGCGAGCCGATGGTTGGGGCGGACGCGTTTCGCTCCTAACCGCTCGAAAGGAGCGGGACAGCTCGTGATGATGCAACTGGGATTGATCGGTATTAGTGCCGGCGCCGCGGCGGCTTTGCTGTTCGCTTCGGTGACTTCCGGCGCGTGGTTGTCGATCCCGTTGTTCTATTTGGCGCCGCTGCCGATCATGATCGCGGGGCTCGGCTGGAGCCATTGGTCGGCGCTGGTCGCCGCGCTGACCGGCGCGCTCGCACTCGGGGTCGCTTTCGGCCCGATATTCTTTTTCACCTTCCTGGCCGGCGCCGGATTCCCCGCCTGGTGGTTGGTTTACCTGGCAATGTTGGCGCGTCCCGCCGGCAATGGCGCGGCGGCGCTCGAATGGTACCCGCCGGGCCGGTTGGTAGCCTGGGCAGCCGTGCTCGCGGGGCTGGTCGTGGTCGTCGCCATCCCGAATTTCGGCATTAACGGAGAGAGCTTCCGCGCCGGCTTGCGCAACGCGCTCACGCATGTCCTGCGCGTGGAAACCGATGCGACGCCGGATACCCCGCTCAGCATTCCCGGTGTGTCCAATACCGCCCGGCTGATCGATTTTCTGGTCGCCGCCATTCCGCCCGCGGCGGCGGTGCTCGCCACCATCACCAACGTGCTTAATCTGTGGCTCGCCGCAACAATCGTGAAATTTTCCGGCCGGTTGAAGCGACCATGGCCGCCGCTCGCGGCCATGACCTTCCCGCGCGCGCTGGCTGCGGCGCTGGCGGTTGCCGTTGTGCTGAGTTTTGTCGGCGGGCTCGTCGGCATCGTTGCCGGCGTGTTGTCGGCAAGCCTGCTGATGGCTTACGGCGTGCTCGGCTTTGCCGTGCTGCATACCATCACGCAGCGCTTGGACGCCCGCATGTTCCTGCTCGGCGGCATTTACGCCGCGGTGCTCGTATTCGGTTGGCCGGTGCTGGCGCTCTGCGTACTCGGACTGATCGAGACCGCCGTCGACTTGCGCGCGCGCATCGGCCGCAAGCGCGGGCCGCCCGCTCACACCTGACCATGAGACATCCGCATACAAGCGAAGTTCAACTCAAGGAGTAAAGACAATGGAAGTGATCCTGCTCGAGCGCGTCGGTAAGCTCGGCCAAATGGGCGATGTCGTGCGCGTGAAGGACGGCTTCGCGCGCAATTTCCTGCTGCCGCGCGGCAAGGCCCTGCGTGCGACCGCTGACAACAAGGCGCAATTCGAAGGCATGAAGGCCGAGTTGCAGGCACGCAACCTCGAACTCAAGGGACACGCCGATACGCTCGCCGCCAAGCTTGACGGCAGAACCATCGTGGTGATCCGCCAGGCGAGCGAAGCCGGCCAGTTGTTCGGCTCGGTTTCAACCCGCGACATCGCCGGCCTGCTCAGCGGCGACGGCGCCGAAGTGAACCGGTCGCACGTCGTACTTAATGCGCCGATCAAGACGATAGGCCGGTACAAGGTGCCGCTGGCGCTGCATCCGGAAGTCGAGAGCGTCGTTACCGTTATCGTCGCGCGCAGCGCGGGCGAGGCCGAGCGGGTCGCGCGCGGCGAAGACGTCACGGTGCGCCGCGAGCAAGCCGAGGAAGACGCAGCGGCCGCCTTGGCGACCGCCGAAGCCTTCTTCGAGCCGGAAGCGGCCAAAGCCTTGCGCGAACCTGACGAGGCACAAGCCGAGCCGGAAGCTCCCGCTGCGGAGCAGGAAAAAAAGTCGGCCCGCGCCGCGAAGAAAAAGAAAGGCGACGAGGAGAAGGCGGAGGACTAGTCGGACTTCGCCGGCTTATCCGGTTTGGCGTCGGCTTTCGACTGGTCCGGGATCGCCTCCGGCGGCCGCGGCGCCGATGTCTTGCTTTCGGTACTCTTGGCCTCGGCCGGCTTGCCGGATTTAGCGTCGCCGGACGTAGCGGCGCCGGACTTTTTCCCACCCGCCTTTGCCTTTTCGTCGCCTTTGGCCGTGCGTTTTGTTGCGCCGGAGCGCCGAGCCGGCGGCTGCAACCGGACGACCGATTCCACATAGGCGGCAATGATGTCAGCCGATTGCGCACTTGCCGTATAATGTTCGCGCAGGAAGCTGGAGAGCCCGGACAGGCCGCTCTTGCCCAGGCTCGCCGCGTTTTTGTGACAAATGCCGCAATCGGAAGCGAATAGTTGGGCCGCGGTTTTGCCCGAATCCAGATTTTCCTGCGCTCCGGCCGGCCCCGCCAGACAGACGGCCAAGACCGCCATCGCCGGTCCGAAGCCGCGATTGAAGCCCATCATTGCCCTCGACCTTTCAATAGGTTGCCCTGCCTCGCCCACGTCCCGCCGCCTCGCGTAGTGTTGATAGCCTATTGTCGCGGGATTGTGACTATCGGCAAAATTGCCGGCCCGGCCTTCAATTGTAGCATTGCTGGGGCGATGGAACTTTGATTGAATACCTAAGTTATACGCTTATTGGTCCAGCGTCTCCGTGGGGAGTAGTGCAAAGCCCGTGTGGCGCGGATGGTTAAGTGATGGAGGCGGCCGATGGACCGGTTGCTTCAATTTCTGCTTGAGACCTTTATCCGGCGGGGAACGTTTCGGGTTACCACCTCGCGCGGCACGGTTTTGACATTCGGCGATGGTACCGGCCGGCCGGTATCGGTCCGCTTTACTTCGCGCGCGGCCGAATGGGCCATTCTGCTCGATCCCGAGCTCAAATTCGGCGAATCCTATATGAACGGCACTTTCGTGGTCGAGCAAGGCTCGATCGCCGATGTGCTGGCCATCGCGCTCGGGCAGAACTCCGACGTACCGCACTGGGCGCGGCCGCAGTGGCTGCTGCGTTACCTCTACCGCCGCTTCCAGCAGTTCAATCCGCGCCGGCGCGCGCGCCATAACGTGGCGCATCATTACGATCTCGACGGCCGGCTCTATTCGCTGTTCCTCGACGCCGACCGGCAATACAGCTGCGGCTATTTTGAAAGCCCCGAGCAATCGCTCGACGACGCCCAGCTCGCTAAAAAACGGCATCTTGCCGCCAAGCTGCTGCTCGGCCGCAATCGCGGCGAACCGGATTTGCGCGTGCTCGACATCGGTTGCGGCTGGGGCGGTCTCGGCCTCTATCTCGCCGAGGTCACCGGCGCCGACGTCACCGGCGTTACGCTTTCGCAAGAGCAGCATGCCGTCGCCAACGAACGCGCTGCGGAAAAAGGGCTCGCCGACCGCGCCCGCTTTAACCTGCAGGACTATCGCGACGTCAAGGGACGGTTCGATCGCATTGTGTCGGTCGGCATGTTCGAACATGTCGGCGTCAATCATTATGACGCCTACTTCCGCAAGAGCGCCGACCTGCTCGCTGACGACGGCGTGATGGTGCTCCATTCGATCGGCCGTTCGGAAGGGCCGAACGTGACCAGTCCATGGATCGCGAAATATATTTTCCCGGGTGGCTATATTCCCTCGTTGTCCGAAGTGCTGCCGCACATCGAGAAGTCCGGACTGCTGATCACCGACATCGAAATCCTGCGGCTCCATTATGCCGAGACGCTAAAGGCCTGGCGCGAGCGGTTCCTCGCGCATCGCGAGGAGGTCGAGCGCATCTACGACCGGCGCTTCGTGCGCATGTGGGAGTTCTATCTGGCGGCAGCCGAAATGTCGTTCCGCGAGCAGAACATGATGGTGCTCCAAATCCAGCTCACCAAACGGCAGGGCTTGGTGCCGATGACGCGGGATTATATCGCCCGCGAGGAGCGCCGCCTGCGCGGCGCCGAAGGCGAGCGCCATCCGCCGCTGCGGCTCGCCGGCGAGTAGGCTTGCGGAAACCGCCGCGCGAACGCGCTAAGGGTCAAGAAAGAAACGGCATTTCCCACCGCTGAATCGCCCCATGTGATTCAGTGTGGATTGCGTGCGCAAGCGCGCGCCGCACAGTGCCGCCATAAATGCGCGTGCTATGCCACAATTACCGGGTAAGCACAGACATTCATGGCCCCTCTCGATTCGGCGCTACGCAAGCAGGTCGGTGAACCTGCCCAGAATTTTCGTTCCGCTCCGCACAATATCGAAGCGGAGCAAGCGCTCTTGGGGGCCATCCTGGTCAACAACGAGGCTTTCTACCGGGTATCCGATTTTCTCAAGCCGGAGCATTTCTTCGAGCCGATTCACCAGAAAATCTATCAGCTTGCGCGCGATCTGATCCGCGCCGGCAAGGTGGCGACCCCGGTCACGTTGAAGACCTTCATCGGCGCCGACACCGATATCGGCGGCATGACGGTGAGCCAGTACCTGGCGCGACTCGCGGCCGAAGCCACCACCATCATCAATGCAGAGGATTACGGCCACACCATCTACGACCTGTCGATCCGACGGGCGCTGATCATCGTCGGCGAGGATATGGTCAATGTCGCGTTCGACGCGCCGGTCGATTTCTCGCCGCGCAACCAGATCGAGGACGCCGAACGCCGGCTGTACGAGCTGGCCGAGACGGGGCGCTACGACGGCGGCTTCCAGCTTTTTTCACAGTCGCTCACCACCGCGATTGACATGGCGGCGCATGCCTTCCAGCGCGACGGAAAACTATCCGGCCTCGCCACCGGGCTCGACGATCTCGACCGCATGATGGGCGGCCTGCAGCCGTCCGACCTGATCATCCTGGCCGGCCGGCCAGGCATGGGCAAAAGCGCGCTCGCCACCAATATCGGCTACAACATCGCCCGCGCCTGGCGCGGCGACACGCGTGCTGACGGACACACGGTGACCGCGAACGGCGGGATCGTCGGCTTCTTCTCGCTGGAAATGTCGGCCGAACAGCTCGCCACCCGTATTATTGCCGAGCAGACCGGCATTCCGTCAAACCAGATTCGCCGTGGCAACATCAGCGAAGCCGATTTCGAGAAGATCAAAGACCATTCGATCAAACTACAAAACCTGAAGTTATATGTGGACGAGACCGGCGGCCTGTCGGTGGCGCAGCTCGCCGCGCGGGCGCGCCGGCTCAAGCGCCAGCGTGGGCTCGATCTGATGATC
>JBOHII010000189.1:0-4948 GCA_050725955.1 Pseudolabrys sp.
GCGTGCTCATCACCATTGCCACCAGATTTTTGCTCTTGAACTGCGCCGGCGAAAGATTGACCGCGACCTTGACGTGACCCGGCCAGTTGGCGGTTTCCTTGCACGCCGTGCGCAGCACCCACTCGCCGATCGAGACGATCAGTCCGGTCTCCTCGGCGATCGGCACGAAATCGGCGGGCGAAACAAGTCCCTTACCCGGATGATGCCAGCGCAGCAGCGCCTCGAAGGCGCTGATCTCATTGGTTTGAAGATTAACGAGCGGCTGATAGTACAGCTCGAATTCGCCGTTATTGAGCGCCTGGCGTAGATCCATTTCCAGCCCGCGCCGATCCTTCATCCGCTTGTCCATCTCCTGCTCGAAGAACCGGTACATGCCGCGGCCGTCGCCTTTGGCGCCGTAGAGCGCCATGTCGGCGTTCTTGAGAAGCTGATCGGGCTCGACGCCGTCGATCGGCGCGATCGAAATGCCGATGCTGATGTCGGTGATGATCTGATGGCCGTCGACCTGGTAGGGCCTGACAATCGACGCGCGAATTCGGCGCGAAAGATTGGCGGCATCCGTCGGCTCCTTCATCTGGGTCATGATGATCGCGAACTCATCGCCTCCCAGGCGCGCGATGGTGTCGGGCTCTCGGGTGCAGCCGCGCAGCCGGTCGGCGACCAATTTCAAGAGTTCATCGCCGATCGGATGACCCAGCGTGTCGTTGACGCTCTTGAATTGATCGAGGTCCAGGCAGAGGACGGCGAGGCATTCGCCACGTTTGACCCGCTTAAGCTCGTGCTGAAGCCGTTCGCGCAACATGACGCGATTGGGCAGATCGGTGAGCGCATCGTGACGCGCCATATGCGCGATCTGTTCGTCCGCGCGTTGACGCTCAGTGATGTCTTCGTGCAGTGCCAACCAACCGCCGTCGGAGGTTGGCCGGTTCGAGATCAATATGATACGGCCGTCGTTCATCTTGACCGTATTGGTAAATGATTTCCCCTCCCGGACGCTTTCCACAATCCGGGTGGCATAGTCCTCGAGATCGTCGCTGAATGTTCCGACCGTGACGCGGAATTTGAGCAGGTCACGCAACGTGTGACCGGGCCGGCAGGCCTCTGGCGGCAAGCCGTACATGGCGATGTAGCGATTGTTGCAGACAAGCAATTGCGCGTCTGAATCGAACAGCAACACGCCTTGCGACATGTTATCTAAAATCGAGTGCAACAATCGCTCGTTATTTTTCCTGGCCGCATTCGGGAACGGTAAGATGCTATCGCTCGATGAGTGCGGCCCGCGCAAATCCATGACGGCGCTCCATGGTGTAGGTATTCATACACCCCCATGGATATGTGCGATTCATTTGAAACGTTTGAATTGGTCGAGACCGGATTGAATCAAAATCGATCGAGCAGGTTTTAATTTAAATGCGACCCGACCGCCGACAAATCGGCGCTCGGCCGGGCCGGTGCCTCAGTAGGCGGTCATGCGGTCGCCGGACGGATAGATCGGTCCCCGGACCGGGGTTGCCGGAGCGGCAACCGATCCGGTCTCTGCGTCGCCACTCTCGTCCGCGACATAGCCGTCCTGGCCGGCGATCGCGACCGGCAGCCGGGCCGCCTTGGCCGGCAACGAGCCGGTATAGGCCGGCGCGCCGTGCTTGGCGGCATAGATCGCGCGCGCCTTGGCCGCCACCTGTTCGCCCGGGATCGCATCCGGCCGGCAGGGACGCCGCCCGCTGGCGCGCCGCATCAGGTCCACGTGAATGTGGTCGTAGTGATAGACGTTGTAGCCCGGCGCCAGCACCGTGTTGAAGGTCTCGCAGGCGTAGAGCTGCACGTCGTGCAGAAAGCCCTGTTCTTCCGGTGTGCCGTGCCAGCCGTTCTTCACCATGATGGTACGCCCGTCGGCGAAGGTGAAGCCGGCGATGTCGAGGGCATCGCCGAAAGCGTGCTCGGAAATCGTCGAGGTTCCCGAGCCCACCATCTCGCGGCAGGAATAGGAACCGATCTGTTTGATCTCGGTGACCGGCGCACCGAACCAATGCAGGGCCGCCGGCTGCACGCCCTCGCTGACCCAGCGATCGAGCGCGGAAACCAGCGGACAAGCAAGCGTCGCCGGCGGAGTCACTGCAGCCGGCATGATCGCGGCGGTCGTATTCGGACCGCGCATCGGCCCGAGCGCCGGCAAGCTGCGCTGCGGCGGCGGTTGATAGACCGGCGCGTTATAGGCCGGTTGCTGGCGCGGATATGCGTCGCGGCCGGGCGGCAGCACGGCGTCGTCGGGGATATCGTCGGGTTGTGCCACGCCCGGCGCATAGATCGACATCGGCCGTGCGGCCGGCGCGGCGGTTTCCGGCCGCTCGATTCCCGCCGGACCGGGCACCCAACGCAAATTGCCGTTCTGAATGGGCGCGCTCTGCACCGGCGCGATCCGAACAGGTTCAATCGGCGCCGCCGGCATGTAACGCGGCTGGCTCGGCGGCCAGCGCGGCTGCGCGGGCGTAGCATTGGGGATATCGCCGGGCGGCCGCAGATCGTCGCCATAGGCAAGCGCCGGGCTCCCACCCAGCGCTGTCACCTTGAGCGGAAAATCGGCGCCGCATGCGCCCGGCCCTTCGATCGGTTGCATCTGTTCGACGCCGACGCCGATCTTGACCGCACCGGACTTCAAGCAGGCGACCTCTGCGTCGTGCCGCCAGGCCGCGCGCTCCTCGCCAAAATGCAGGAAACTGCGCCCGCAGCCAGCGAGCGCCAGCAGCATCACCATGCCGGCAAGAGAGAAACGAACGCCACGCTTCATGCCCGCGAAAATGCGGGCAGGTCCTTTAACGAGGCTTCAATGCTGACGGCGCGGGAATTCGTTAAGGATAAGGAATCGTTGCCGGTGCTGCCTGGGCGCATAGATCGGCATTTGTCGCCAGGGGAACCGTGCGAACACGCCGCCCGCCGTCGTGATTTTGTCGTCGACGATCGGCGGCTGCCCACAATCTGTGCACTCAATATTGCTCTGCACACAAACATTTTACGGCGCACGATCAAGCGCTTGCCGCCGCCATTCGCGCCGCGCATAACGCCGCGCGCAAATTTAGCGCCGCCGGCTTGCAACCCACTTCTGGGCACTGGCGTTGTCTGCTAACCTTACGTCACGTCAACAAGGGAGGCACCTGCCGTGGACCTTACCTTGAGATTCGAAGTGCTCGCCGTGTGCGCCGTGTTTGTTTTCGTTGGCGCGATCTTGCTGGGGGCATTCTGAGTTCAAGCGGCCGACGACGACGCCAAACCAAGAATTGCCGGTGTGAAACCGGCCGAAAGTTCAAACACCGGAGAGCAGCCCTTTCCGGTGTTTTGCTTTTTACGCCGCGACGATGCTGCGCGCGGCTTGAACGGTGTAATTGAGGATCGGCGCCAGCCAGCGCTCGCACTCTGTCACCGTCCAGCCCTTGCGCTTGGCGTAATCCTCGACCTGGTCGGGTTCGATCTTGCCGACGCCGAAATAATGGCTCTGCGGATGGCTGAAATAGAGCCCGCACACCGCCGCGCCCGGCCACATGGCGAAGCTTTCGGTCAACTTGACGCCGATGCGCTCGGCGCCGAGCAGACGGAACAGCGTGCCCTTCTCGGTATGGTCGGGCTGCGCCGGATAGCCGGGCGCCGGGCGGATGCCGCTATATTTCTCGGCGATTAGGTCTTCCGCGTTTAGTTTTTCGTCCGGTGCATAGCCCCAGAATTCCCGGCGCACGCGCTGATGCAGCCGTTCGGCGAAGGCTTCCGCCAGGCGGTCGGCCAATGCCTTGACCATGATGGCCGAGTAATCGTCATTGGCGCGCTTGAAGCGCTCGGCGACCGCGTCCTCGCCTATGCCGGCGGTGACGGCGAAAGCGCCAATGTAATCGGCAAGCCCGCTCGCCTGCGGCGCGATGAAGTCGGCAAGCGCTTCGTTGGCGCGGCCTTCGCGCTTGGGCAACTGTTGCCTCAGCGTGTGCAGCTTCGCGAGCGGCTTGCTGCGCGCCTCGTCGGCATAGACTAGAATATCGTCGCCCTCGGCCGCGGCCGGCCAGAAGCCGAAGGCGGCGCTTGCGGTAAACCAGCGCTCGGCCACGATTTTGTCGAGCATGGCGCGGGCGTCCTCGTAGAGCGGGCGCGCGGCGATTCCAAATTTCGGGTCGTCGAGAATGGCCGGGAATTTGCCGTTGAGTTCCCAGGTCTGAAAAAACGGTGTCCAGTCGATGAAATCGACCAGTTCCGCCACCGGATAATCGGCGAGCGTCCGGCTGCCCAGGAACGTCGGCTTCGGCGGCACATAGGCGCCCGACCAATCGAGTTTGGGCGCATTTCCGCGCGCCTGGCTCAGCGGCAGCCGCACCTTGTCGGCTTGCGCGCGCGCATGCGCGGCGGCAATTTTGGTGTACTCACCGCGCAGCTCGGCGATGTAGCCGGGCTTGGCCGCGCCCGACATCAGCGCCTGCGCCACGCCGACCGCGCGGCTGGCGTCGTTTACATAGACCGCCTGGCCACGCTGGTAGTTCGGATGAATTTTCACCGCCGTATGCACGCGGCTTGTCGTCGCGCCGCCGATCAACAGCGGCAGTTCGAAGCCCTGCCGCTCCATTTCGGCCGCCACGTGGCACATCTCGTCGAGCGAGGGCGTGATCAACCCGGACAGGCCGATGATGTCGGCCTTCTCGGCGCGCGCCGTTTCCAGGATTTTCGCGGCCGGCACCATGACGCCGAGGTCGATCACCTGGTAGTTGTTGCAGGCGAGCACGACGCCGACGATGTTTTTGCCGATGTCGTGCACGTCGCCCTTCACCGTCGCCATCACGATCTTGCCATTCGAACTGTTGTGGGCGCGGCCGTCCTTTTCCGCTTCCATGTACGGCATCAGGTGCGCCACGGCCTGCTTCATGACGCGCGCGGACTTGACCACCTGCGGCAGGAACATTTTTCCCGAGCCGAACAAATC
>JBOHII010000190.1:0-2799 GCA_050725955.1 Pseudolabrys sp.
AATTCGCGGCGGGTGATCTGCAACGGGCGCTCCGTGGGTTTTGGTCGGTTCCAATCGGCCTTTGGCTAGCTGGATAGGACAATTGTGGCAACCGCGGGCCGCTCGAACAAGGTGCTGAAAAAGGTCAATTTTGCTTGATGGCGGCGCCCAGGCGGGCGAGCGCCTGGCGGAGCTCCTCGTCCTCGATCGCCGGCAGGCTGGCGGCGATGCGGGCGGTGGTTTCAAGGTCGGGGGCGGGCGGCGAGGCAGGCGGTTCGCGCCGGCGCAGCGGGGCCTGGCGCAACGCAATGCGGCCGATCGCCTGCCAGCCGAAGAAGCGGTTGACCCGTTCCAGGATCACCGCCGAAAGATGCTGGATTTCCAGCGCCGCCGGGCCTTCCACCCGCAGGATCAGCGTGGCCGGTTCGGGACTGTCCTCGTTCATGGCGCGCGGCCAGGCGATCTTCATCGGTTCGCTGTGCGCGGCGACTTCCGGACCGGCAATGTCGGCCCAGCGGGCGATGATCTCGGCCGAGGCAAAGCCTTGCGACTTGAGGCCGTCGCTCAAGGTCGCGGCCGTGAACTGGGAAAGCGGCCGGGGAAAACTGCGCGCGGGCTTGGTCATGGGCCGGCCTGTTGTGCCATCGTCAGCGGCATGAGCCTAGCAGTCCGCAAGGTCGCACGAAACAAACCGTCCACAGCAGACCCCGCCGATCTGTTGGCCTGGTACGACCGCCACCGCCGGATACTGCCGTGGCGGGCGCGGCGCGGCGAGACGCCCGATCCCTATCGGGTCTGGCTGTCCGAGATCATGCTGCAGCAGACTACGGTGAAAACGGTTGCGCCGTATTACGCCAAATTCCTGGCGCGGTGGCCGACGCTGCAGGCGTTCGGCCGCGCCAGCCTCGACGACGTGCTGCGCGCCTGGGCCGGGCTCGGCTACTACGCCCGCGCACGCAATCTGCATGCCTGCGCGCGCGCCGTGATCGAACGCCACGGCGGTAAGTTTCCAAGCGACATCGCGGCGCTGCGGGCGCTGCCCGGCGTCGGCGACTACACCGCCGCGGCGATCGCGGCGATCGCGTTCGATGGCGCCTGCGTGCCGGTCGACGGTAATGTCGAGCGGGTGGTGGCGCGGCTCTTTGCCGTAGAGCAGGAACTGCCGGCGGCCAAGGCCGAGATCAAACGCCTGGCCGCCTCGCTATTGCCGCCGCGCCGCACCGGCGATTTCGCGCAAGCCCTGATGGACCTCGGCGCCACGCTCTGCTCGCCCAAGCGTCCGGCCTGTGCGCTCTGTCCGTGGAACGGCGCCTGCCTCGCCTGCGCCCGCGGCGAGCAGGAGAGCTTCCCGCGCAAAGCGCCAAAGCGAGAGGGCCGCCTGCGGCTGGGCGCGGCCTACGTTGCGTTGCGCGCCGACGGACACGTGCTGCTGCGCACGCGGCCGGAAAAAGGATTGCTCGGCGGCATGACCGAGGTGCCGGGCAGCGCCTGGGCGCATGATTTCGATATCGCGCAGGCGTCGCGTTTTGCGCCGTACCTGGGCGCGAAATTAAAATGGCGCAAGCTGCCGGGCATCGTGCGTCATGTGTTCACGCATTTCCCGCTCGAACTCGTCGTGTTCAGCGCGCGCGTGCGGCCTACGACGCCGGCGCCGAAAGGCGCACGCTGGGTGAAGCTTACCGATCTGCCGGGTGAAGCCCTGCCGAATGTGATGCGCAAGGTGCTAAGCCATGCGCTCGACAAGGAACCGATGTCATGAGCACGCAAGGCATTCTCGCGATCTTCAACGACTGCCGCGCCGGGCGGGAAGCCGAATTTGAAGAATGGTTCCAGGGCGAGCATCTCATCGAACGGCTGGCGGTACCCGGTTTTCTGTTCGGCCGCCGACATGTGGCGATTTCCGGCAGTGCCGGCTATTTCAATTTCTACGTCGTCGAGCAACCGGCCGTGTTGACCTCGAAGCCCTATCTCGAACGGCTCGACCATCCGACGCCGATGACCAAGAAGGTCATGTCCGAAATTTTCCTCAATATGAACCGCACCCTGTGCCACCGCAGCCTGCGCGTGGGCGGCTTCCGCGGCGCCTATGCCGTCACCGTGCGCTTCAGTGACGTCCCGGACATCGGCGGTTTGACCAGGCTTATGGGCGCGCTGGTGCGCGATCCCGGCATCGCCGCCTGCGAGGTCTGGACCGCGGTCGATCCGGCCGGCCAGCCGGTGTCGATGGAGGAAAAATTGCGCGGCGGTGACAGGAAGATCAAAGCCTGCCTGATGGTCGACACGCTGCGGCAAGGCGAAGCCGAAAAACTCGGCGGGCGGCTGGCCAAGGATTTTGCCGGCGCCGAGGTCGGCGTGTTCCGCGTGCTATGCCAGCTGGGAAATGGAGCCGCATGAATGCAAACGCTTGCCCCGATCGCGCAGAAGATTGCGGCTCGGCTGATCGAACGCCGCGAGACCGTTGCCGTCGCCGAGTCTTCAACCGGCGGGCTGATCGCCGCGGCCTTGATCGCGGTGCCCGGCGCCTCCGCCTATTTCCTCGGCGGCGCGGTGGTCTACACGCGCGCCGCGCGCGCGGCGCTGCTCGGCATCGGCGATGCCGAAATGGCCGGCTTGCGCGCGTCGACCGAGTCCTATGCGCTGTTGGTGGCGAACCGGGTGCGCAAACGACACGGCGCGACCTGGGGGCTTGGCGAGAGCGGCGCCACGGGGCCGGCCGGCAATCGCTTCGGCGATGCGCCGGGGCACAGTTGTCTGGCGATTGCCGGGCCGATCGAGCGCGCCGTCACGCTGGAAACCGGCAGCGGCGACCGGCGGGCGAAC
>JBOHII010000191.1:0-3164 GCA_050725955.1 Pseudolabrys sp.
GCGTTGCGCATATTGTCGATCTCGATCGAGGCGAGATCGGTATTGCCGGTGCGCAGGTAGCCGATCGCCACGCGGTTGAAGGAAGACACGCTTTCCAACGCGGCGTTGAAATCGGCCAGATCGCCGGCCTTGGCGTTGGCCGTGCCCGTCAGCAAAGCGAGCAGGAGGCATGCGGCGCGGGCAATGCAGGAAACCATCGATCTTCACCGGCTATTGATGCAAAACATACGCGGTTGAGAATATAAACGTCGCCGGGCACGGCGGCGAGGCCGCTTTGCCCGCGTGGTTTATGAGATCGTACCCCATGGCAACACGGCGAAACCTGCTGATCGGCGCGGCCTCTCTTGCGTTAATGGGCGCCGGGCGCACCCGCGCCGAGCCTATCCTGACCGACGACGGGCTCTACAAGGAGCCCTGGTTCCTGGAAAGCTTCCTCGAACTCGCCGACGATCTGGAAGCCGCGCACAAAGAGGGCAAGCGCTTTGTCATCATGTGGGAACTCAAAGGCTGCCCCTATTGCAAGGAGACGCATTTTGTCAATTTCGCGCGCAGCGATATTTCCGATTACATCAAGGCGAATTTCGAGGTTCTGCAACTTAACATCATCGGCTCGCGCAAGGTGACCGATTTCGACGGCGACGTGTTGTCGGAAAAACAGTTGGCGGCAAAATACAACGTCCGCTACACGCCGACCTTCCAGTTTTTCCCGGAGTGGGCCGGCCCGCTCAAGGCGCTGGCGCCACAAAAGCGCGAAGTGTCGCGCCTGCCGGGCTATATGCGGCCCGACGATTTTCTCGCCATGTTCCGCTACGTCCGCGAAAAAGCCTATGAGAGCAAGAGCTTCCGCGACTTCGTCAAGGCGCAGCCGAGTTGATCGGGCTCACCGGCTTGGCCAAACACAGATATTCTTTTTTGTGAATACGATTTGAAACCGGCAGCGCCCGCCGCTAAGGTCGCATTCGGGCGGGGCCGCTTCGTCTGCCCCAAAACGATAAACTGGGAGGAATGACCGATGCGACAACTTTCACGTCGCGCAACTCTTGCGTTCGGTGCGGGCGGCGCGGCGATCGCTGTCCTCCGCTGGTCCGGCAGCGCCCTGGCCGATGCCAAGGCAGCGGCTGCCCAGATCGCCAAATTCACCGGCGGCAAGACGGCCGAGAAGGCCAAGGTCTCGATCGAACTGCCGGAAATCGCCGAGAACGGCAACACCGTGCCGCTGTCGGTTGCGGTCGACGCGCCGATGACGGCCGACAATTACGTCAGCGAGGTGATGGTGGTCGCCGAGGGCAATCCGAATCCGGGTGTGGTGACGTTCCATTTCTCGCCGATGTCGGGCAAGGCGGAAGCCTCGACACGTATCAGACTTGCCACCACGCAGAACATCGTGGTGGTCGCGAAAACCAGCAAGGGCGAATTCTACACCGGCCAGAAGCTGGTCAAGGTCACCATCGGCGGCTGCGGCGGCTGAAGCGGCAAACAGAAAACTCGGGAGAGATACATGGCGGAAAAACCGCGGCTGAAATTGCCCAACGAAGCCAAGAAGGGCGAACTTATCGAGATCAAGACGCTGATGCCGCACATTATGGAATCGGGTCAGCGCAAGGATAAGCAAGGCAAGCCGATCCCGCGCAAAATCATCAACAAGTTCACCTGCGAGTTCAACGGCAAGCCCGTGTTCAGCGCCAATCTTGAGCCGGCGATCGCGGCCAACCCGTACATGCAGTTTTTCGCCAAGGTGGAAGAGAGCGGCACTTTTAAATTCACGTGGACCGACGATGACGGAACCGTCACCACTGCGGAACAAAAAATTACCGTGGGCTGACCGACGCGCCGGCTCGGCGCGTGACGCATAACAGAATTATTGGCTCGGGGAGGATGTAATGAACCGTGGAGGGATTCTGGCGAGCAGCGCTGCCGCTGTAGTGATCGCGGCCGGCGTAATCGGCTTGGCGGGTGACGCGCATGCGCAGGCGATGGGAAAGCAGGCGCCGCTCGAGCTTAGCGGCGATGCCTCGGTGCGGCCGTGGAAGCGCTTCGACAAATGGCCGACGCGCGATGAATCCAAGTGGAATACGCTGGCCAACCTGGCTTCGCCGCCAGCGCCTACGGCGCCGCGCAAACTGACGGCGCCGATTGCGGGCGACGCCGCCAAGGGCGCAAAGCTCGTCGCCGACCGCAAGCGCGGCGGTTCGTGTCTTGCCTGTCACGTGATGGGTCCGGCCGGCGGCGCCAATCTGCCGGGAAATGTCGGACCGGATTTGTCGGAGATCGGCAATGCCGGGCGCGAGGACGAGTGGCTGTTCAACTACATCTACGACGCGCGCGTCTACAATCCGCAAACCGTGATGCCGCCCTGGGGCAGCCACGGCGTGTTCAACGATCAGGAAATCGGCGACATGGTCGCGTTCCTTAAGACACTGAAATCGCCGGCGGCGTTCAAGACTGTGCTCGACGACCCCAACAAGCGGCCGGCGCCGGTCGAGAAGCGGGCAAATCTCGACCCGATGGAAAATCCCGGTATGTGGGTGCTCGATAAGGCCGCAGTTATGTGGAAGACGCGCGGAAAAGGCGGTTTTTCTTGCAACACTTGCCATAACGACCCGAAGGTGGCGTTCAAGACCTGGGCGGCGTCGATGCCGAAATGGGAGCCGCGGCTGAACAAGGTGCTGGGCGTGGAAGAGTTCATCACCCGCCACGCCAAAGCCACCACCGGCGCCAATTGGCTGATGGAGACCGACGACAACCGTGCGATGTCGGTCTATTTGCACAATCTTGCCAACGGCGCGCCGATCGCGGTCGACACCACCAGCGCGGAAGCCAAGGCGGCGATCGAGCGCGGCAAGGCGCTCGCCGGCCGCAAGCTCGGCGAACTCAACTTTGCCTGCACCGACTGCCACGGCATATCGGCCAACCACTGGATACGCGGGCAATGGCTAGGCGAGCCGAAGGGCCAGTACGATCACTTCCCAACCTGGCGCACCAGCTTGTTGGCGATCTGGGATATCCGCCAACGCTTCCAGTGGTGCCAGGTCAATATCCGCGCCGACGAACTGCCGCCGGATGCCAAAGAATATGGCGATCTGGAACTGTATCTCGCTTCGATGAATGACGGATTGAAGCTAAGCGTGCCGGGGATCCGGCACTGATCTGACGCAATGATCACC
>JBOHII010000192.1:0-4882 GCA_050725955.1 Pseudolabrys sp.
CCGGCAAGATAGAGCAGCGGCGCCTTCGCATCGGCGCGCCGGGTGGCGATCAGCCGCACCAGATCGCGCACATCCCCGCCGGCCGTGGTGATGTCGGCAAAGCCCGCCTGCCGCGCGGCCGTGGCGCTGCGCTGGCCGACCGCGAACAGTGGCAGCCTGAGCAGCGTCTGGCATTGCGGGTTATCGGCGGCGGCGGCGGGCGCGTTGGCGCTGGTGATAGTGACGCCGCCCCAGCCGCCGGAAAGTTCGGCCTTGACCGGCTCGACCTGCATCAGCGGCGCGACCAGCACATCATGACCGCGCGCGCGCAAGGTGGCGGCAGTGCGTTCGCTTTCGCTGTGCGGGCGGGTGACGACGATACGCATGGTCAACCAAAGAATCCCGGGCCGGCGGATTGCCGTAGTGTCCGGCCGGCTTCGGCGCCGATGCGCGCCGCATCCTGGCGGGCGCCGGCAACCGCGGTCTCGTGCGCGGCACTTCCGTCCGGCTTGATGATCAGCCCGCGGAATTGCAACGCGCCGCCGGCGAGCGTGGCGTGACCGCCGATCGGCGTCTTGCAAGAGCCGTCGAGCTCGGCGAGGAAGGCGCGCTCACAGGCAACTGCGGTCGACGTGTCGGGGTGATCGATGCGCGTCAGCAATTCGCGCATGCGTGTATCGTCCGCGCGCGCCTCGATGCCGATGGCGCCTTGCCCGACTGCAGGCAGGAATTCCTCCGTGCTCATGATCCGGGTGGTGTGCTGGGTCAGCCCGAGCCGTTTCAAGCCGGCGAGCGCGAGAATGGTCGCATCGGCTTCGCCGGCGTCGAGCTTGCGCAGCCGTGTATCGACGTTGCCGCGCAGCGCCACGACGCGCAGATCGCCGCGGGCGCGCTTGGCGATCGCCTGCCGGCGCGGCGAGGCGGTGCCGAGGCTTGCGCCTTGCGGCAGCTCGGCGAGCGAGGCCGCCTTGTGGCTGATGAACACGTCGCGCGGGTCCTCGCGTTCGAGACAGGCCGCCAACATAAGCCCCGGCTGCGAAAAGGTCGGCATGTCCTTGGCCGAATGCACGGCGAGATCGATGCGGCCGGCGAGCAGGGCTTCCTCGATCTCCTTGGTGAACAGACCCTTGCCGCCCATCTCCGCCAGCGGCCGGTCCTGGATGACGTCACCCGAGGTACGGATGATGACGAGTTCGATCACCTCCTCCTTGACGCCGAGCGCGCCGGCCAGCCGCGCCCGCACGGTGCGCGTCTGCACCAGCGCTAGCGGGCTGCCGCGCGAACCGATGCGCAACGGGGCGGTGGATTGCGTCATATTCCCTCTCGATGTTAGGGGGTCTTTTAGAGCACCCTTTGCGGAAAAGGGAGGCCGGAGGGAGAAATGATCGTCCTCGGCATCGAAACCACCTGCGACGAGACCGCCGCCGCGGTGGTGGAGCGTTTCGAGGACGGCCGCGGCAAGATCCTGTCCAATGTGATTCTGTCGCAGGTGAGCGAACACGCCGCATTCGGCGGCGTGGTGCCCGAGATCGCCGCCCGCGCCCATGTGGAAGCGCTCGACCTCATCATCGCCAAGGCCATGCAGCAGGCCGGCCGCAGTTACGCCAGCATCGACGGCGTTGCCGCCGCCGCCGGTCCGGGGCTGATCGGCGGTGTGATCGTCGGGCTGACCACGGCCAAAGCAATCGCACTGGTGAAGCAGAAGCCGCTGATCGCGGTCAATCATCTGGAGGGGCATGCGCTTACCGCGCGGCTGACCGACGCAACACCGTTTCCCTATTGTCTGTTTCTCGCCTCCGGCGGCCATACCCAGATCGTCGCCGTGCGCGGGATCGGCGATTACGTACGCATTGGCACCACCCAGGACGACGCCATCGGCGAGGCTTTCGACAAGACGGCGAAGCTGCTCGGCCTCGGCTATCCGGGCGGCCCGCAGGTGGAGAAGGAAGCCGCGCGCGGCAATGCCGCCCGCTTCGCGTTGCCGCGGCCGATGCACGGCCGCAAAGATGCGGATTTTTCGCTGTCGGGCCTCAAGACCGCGCTGCGCCTGGAGGCGGAAAAGATCGCGCCGCTTTCCGACCAGGACGTCGCCGACCTGTGTGCTGCGTTCCAGCAGGCGGTGGTGGAAGTGGTACTCGACCGGCTGCGCGTGGGCTTGCGCCTGTTCCGCACAAAATCCGGTGCGCCCTCGGCGCTGGTCGCCGCCGGCGGCGTCGCCGCAAACCTGGCGATCCGCAAGGTGCTGCATCGCCTCGCCTTCGAAGTCGGTACCGTGCTGGTGGCGCCGCCGCTCGAACTGTGCACAGACAACGGCGCCATGATCGCCTGGGCCGGCGCGGAGCGGCTGGCCTTGGGCCTCACCGACACGCTCGACGTCGCGCCGCGCGCGCGCTGGCCGCTTGACGAGATCGCGGCGGCCAAGGGCAGGCTGCAACGCACGGCGGCATATAAATGACCATCCAACGCATCGCGGTGCTCGGCGGCGGCGCCTGGGGGACGGCGCTGGCGCTTAACTGCGCGCGCGCCGGGCGCAGCGTGACGCTGTGGGAGCATGAGCCCGGCAATGCCGAGAGCCTGCAAACGAAACGCGAGAGCCTATTCCTGCCGGGCGTGCGCCTTGACGACAGCATCAAGGTGACGCGTGCGCTGGCCGAGGTATCGCGCAGCGACGCGATCCTTTTGGTCGTTCCTGCGCAGGCCATTCGCTCGGTGGTCAAATCGCTGGCGCAAACGATTGCCGAGGGTTCGCCGCTGATCGCTTGCGCCAAAGGCATCGAGCACGGCACGCATAAATTCATGTCCGAAATCATTGCCGAATGTGCCCCGAAGGCGGTGCCCGCGATCCTCTCGGGTCCGAGCTTTGCCGCCGACGTGGCACGCGGCTTGCCGACCGCGGTGACGCTCGCCGCCGCCGACGGGCAGATCGCGCAAGCGCTGGCGCAGGCGATGGCGTCGGCGAGCTTCCGCCCCTATCACTCGAACGATGTGCGCGGCGTCGAGATCGGCGGCGCCGCCAAGAACGTTTTGGCGATCGCCGCCGGGATCGTCACCGGCCGCTGGCTCGGCGCCAGCGCTGCCGCGGCGCTGACCACGCGCGGCTTTGCCGAGCTGGTGCGTTTCGGCAAAGCCTATGGCGCCAAGCCGGAAACGATGACCGGCCTTTCCGGCCTCGGTGATTTGATTTTGACCTGTTCGAGCCCGCAGTCGCGCAATTTTTCTTTCGGCGTCGCGCTCGGCAAGGGCGAGAAGCCGGCGGCCGCGGCGCACGGCAAACTGGCCGAGGGCGCCTTCACCGCGCCGGTGCTGCTGGAAATGGCGCGCGAGAAGAATATCGAGATGCCGATCTCCGCTGCGGTCGCCGCCGTGCTGGCGGAAAAGCTGAGCGTCGATAAGGCAATCGAGTCGCTGCTGGCGCGGCCGATCAAGGCGGAAGAATGAAATGGCCTACTGGCTGTTGAAATCCGAACCCGGCACCTGGTCGTGGACCCAGCAATTGAAAAGCGGACCCAAGGGTGAAGCCTGGTCCGGCGTGCGCAACCATCAGGCCAAGCTCAACCGGATGAAAAAGAAAAAGGGCGACCGCGCGCTGTTCTATCACTCCGGCGCCGACAAGGCGGCGGTCGGCATCGTCGAGATCGTGCGCGAACATTATCCCGATCCGACTGCAAAGCCGGGCGAGCCCTGGGTGGTGGCCGATGTGAAAGCGGTCGAACCGTTGCGCAAGCCGGTCACGCTCGATGCGATCAAAGCCGAACCGAAGCTCAAAGCCATGGTGCTGGTCAATAATACACGGTTGTCGGTGCAGCCGGTGACCGATGCGGAATGGAAGATCGTGTGCAAGTTGGGCGGCCTATGACCGCGCCGAGAATGCAGCCGGACTCCCTCTCCCCCTAGGGGAGAGGTGAAGAAAGGAGTCGAACTCCATGACCTTCGCAGGCATCAATTACTGGGCGGTGCTGGTGGCGGGCGCCATCGGCTTTGCCTTCGGCGGCGTCTGGTATCGCCTGCTGGCCGCGCCCTGGAAGGCGGCGCACGGCTTTACCACCGAGCAGATCCGCGCCCATCACGGCAAGGGCGCCGCGCCCTGGCCGCTAATCGTCGCGCTTGTCGCCGACCTGATCATGGCCTGGATGCTGGCCGGCGTGATCGGCCATCTCGGCGCCGTCACCATCAAGAACGGCGTGATCGCTGCCGCCTTCATCTGGTTCGGCTTCGTCATCACCACGCTGGTGGTCAATAACACCTTTGGCATGCGCAGCGCCAAGCTGATCGTCATCGACGGCGGCCATTGGCTGGCCGTCCTTGTCCTCATGGGCGCGATCATCGGCGCTTGGAGGGTCTGATAACCCCATAAGCCCAACCAAAGTGGGGCAATCCGCGCCTTGTCGCGCGCGCTACCGCCGTCGCATAATGAGGTCAACCAGAAACGAACAGGAGCCCACGGCGTTCAATGTGGGCGGGAGGAAATTCCGATGTCCGACAAGATCTATGCCGTTCCGCCTGCCTGGCAGAAACGCGCCTTCGCCGACAAAGCCAAGTACGAGGAAATGTACGCGCGCTCGATCAAGGACCCGAATGGGTTCTGGGCCGAGCAGGCCAAGCGCATCGACTGGATCAAACCGTTCACGAAGGTGAAGAACACCTCCTTCGATCCGCGCAACGTCTCGATCAAATGGTTCGAGGACGGCACGCTCAACGTTGCCTACAACTGTATCGATCGCCACCTGAAAACGCGCGCCGATCAGACCGCGATCATCTGGGAAGGCGACGATCCCAAGGACTCAAAGAAAATTACTTATCAGGAGCTGCACGACGAAGTGTGCAAGATGGCCAACATCCTGCGCAACCGCAACGTCAAGAAGGGCGACCGCGTCACCATCTACATGCCGATGATTCCGGAAGC
>JBOHII010000193.1:0-5752 GCA_050725955.1 Pseudolabrys sp.
GAGAACTTCTATAATCGCGGCATTCTGAACGCCGCGGTGATCGCCGAAGCCATCCGCAACGCGCAGAGGATCACCGGTAAGAAGGACATCACCGGCGACGAGATGCGCCGCGGTCTGGAGACGCTGCAGATCACCCCGGCGCGATGGAAGGAGATCGGCTTACCGGGGTTCGCCGCGCCGATCGACGTCACTTGTGCCGATCACAACGGTCACGGCTCTGCCTATGTGCAACAATGGGACGGCACCAAGTGGGTCAAGGTCTCGGACTGGATCGCGCCCATAAAGGACAAGGTGATCCCGCTTACCGACAAGGCGGCTGCCGACTACGTCAGCAAGAATGCCGGCTGGCCGAAGCGCACCGAGGCTTGCGACAAGTCCTCGTAAGCGCGCCTGAAAAAGTCCTCTCCCCGCCGACTTGGGCGGGGAGAGGTTCTTGTCTGAGGAGCGGACATGTCGGCGGCATCGCAGACCGAAACCACGGCCTCCGCCGCGGCGGAAAAAATCCTTTCGGTCAACAATATCGAAGTCATCTACGATCACGTCATCCTGGTTCTCAAGGGCGTGTCGCTCGAAGTGCCGAAGGGCGGCATCGTGGCGTTGCTCGGCGCCAACGGCGCCGGCAAGACCACCACGCTGAAAGCGATCTCCAACCTGCTGCATGCCGAACGCGGCGACGTCACCAAGGGCTCGATCGTGTTCGAGGGCAGCGAGGTGCAGGACCTCTCGCCGAATGAGCTGGTGCGCCGCGGTTGCATCCAGGTGATGGAAGGCCGCCAGTGCTTTGCCCATCTCACCATCGAGGAAAACCTGCTCACCGGAGCGTTTACCAGACGCGACGGCAAAGCGGCGATCCGCCGCGACATCGACCGCGTCTATTCCTATTTCCCCAAGCTCGCTGAGCGGCGCGACTCGATCGCCGGCTATACTTCCGGCGGCGAACAGCAGATGTGCGCCATCGGCCGCGCGCTCACGTCGCGCCCCAAGATGATCCTGCTCGACGAGCCGTCGATGGGGCTCGCCCCGCAGATCGTCGAGGAAATCTTCGAGATCGTAAAAGACCTCAACGAAAGGGAAGGTGTCTCGTTCCTGCTCGCCGAACAGAATACCCACATGGCGCTGCGCTTTGCGCGCTACGGCTATATTCTGGAGAACGGCCGCGTGGTGATGGACGGCGCCGCCAAGTCGCTGGCCGAGAACGAGGACGTCAAGGAATTCTACCTCGGCATTTCCGGCGGCCGGCGCAAGTCGTTCCGCGAAAGCAAGCATTACCGCCGGCGCAAGAGGTGGTTGGCTTAAAACCATGCCCGGTCACTATGACTCGCTGGAAACCCGCCCGCCGGTTTTACGCAACAGCGAGGAATGCGCGGTGCTGCCCAAGGTCGTCGCCCATGCGATGACGGCACCCGGCTGGGCCAAACACCTCAAGGGCGTCAATGCGCATGACGTGAATTCGCGCGGCGCGCTGGCCAAGCTGCCGGTCTTGCACAAGTCCGACATCGCCGCCTTGCAGAAGGAACACCCGCCGTTCGGCGGGCTCAACGTCGCGGCGCCGGGCAAGGTGCGGCGGCTGCTGATGTCGCCGGGGCCGATCTTCGAGCCGGAAGGCGAGGGGAAAGACTGGTGGGGCGGCGCGCGTGCGCTTTATGCCGCCGGCTTCCGCGCGGGCGACATCGTGCACAATTCCTTCGCCTATCACCTCACTCCCGGCGGCTTTATCCTCGAGTCGGGCTTGCGCGCGCTCGGCTGCGCGGTCATTCCAGGCGGCGTCGGCAATACCGAGCAGCAGCTCGAGGCGATCGCGCACTACAAGCCGTCCGGTTATGTCGGCACGCCGGATTTCCTGAAAATCCTGCTCGATACCGCCGAAAATACCGGCAAGGACGCCTCCTCGTTCAAGCGCGCGCTGGTGTCGGGCGCGGCGCTGCCGGGAAGCTTGCGCGACGAACTCGGCCGGCGCGGCATCGCCGTGCTGCAATGCTATGCCACGGCTGAACTCGGCGTGATCGCTTATGAGAGCGAAGCGCGAGAAGGCATGATCGTCAACGAAACCGTCATGCTCGAAATCGTGCGGCCCGGCACTCGCGATCCGGTCGCCGAGGGTGACGTGGGCGAGGTGGTGGTTACCTCGTTCAATCCAGATTATCCGATGATCCGCCTTGGCACCGGCGATCTGTCGGCGCTCTTGCCGGGTCTGTCGCCGTGCGGACGCACCAATAGCCGGATAAAGGGCTGGATGGGGCGCGCCGATCAGACCGCGAAAGTGAAGGGCATGTTCGTGCATCCCAAGCAGATAGCGGACGTCGGCGCGCGGCATCCCGAGCTCAAGCGGCTGCGCCTGGTGGTTGGACGCGAGGCCGAGCAGGACTCAATGACGCTGCTGGCGGAATCCGCGTCGGGCGACCCCGCGCTCGCCGCCGCGCTCGCCGCCAGCTTGCAATCGGTCACCAAGCTCAAAGGCGCGGTCAAGCTGGTTGCCCCCGGCACGCTGCCCAACGACGGCAAGGTGATCGCCGACGAGCGGCCGGTGGGGTGATGCGCCCTTGACCTCGCCTGCCGATTGCTCCTGATAGCGGTTCATGACCGACGCCTCGTATCCGCCGTCCCGCCATCCCGCCGATCCGCCGCGCCGCATCGGCGTGCTGCTGGTCAATCTCGGCACGCCGGATGCCACCAACTACTGGTCGATGCGGCGCTATTTGAAGGAGTTCCTCTCCGACCGCCGCGTGATCGAGGAAAACCGTCTGAAGTGGTGGCTGGTGCTTAACCTCATCGTGCTCACCTTTCGCCCCGGCCGCAAGGGCCGCGACTACGACAAGATCTGGAACCGGGCGCGCAACGAGTCGCCGCTCAGGACCATTACGCGCTCGCAGTCGGACAAGCTCGAGACGATGCTGGAGAAGGTCGACAAGGGCATCCGCGTCGACTGGGCGATGCGCTACGGCAATCCATCGATCCGTTCGCGGCTGGAGGCGCTCGCCGCGCAAAACTGCGAACGCATCCTGATCGTGCCGCTTTATCCGCAATACGCGGCGGCGACCACCGCAACCGTATGCGACGAAGCCTTTCGTGCGCTGGAAAAAATGCGCTTCCAGCCGACCTTACGCGTGGCAGCGCCCTATTACGCCGAACCGGTTTACATCGACGCGCTCGCCGGCTCGCTCAATGCGGAACTTGCCAAGCTCCGGTTCAAGCCGGATGTGATCGTCGCTTCCTATCACGGCATGCCAGAGGATTATGTCGCCAAGGGCGATCCCTATTATCGTCATTGTGCCGAGACCACGGCGCTCCTGCGCAAGAAGCTCAAGCTCGACGACGAACGGCTGATCATGACATTCCAGTCGCGCTTCGGCCCTGCCGAGTGGCTCAAGCCCTACACCGACGCCACCATGAAATCGCTGGGCGAGCGCGGGGTGAAGAACGTCGCCGTCATCACGCCCGGCTTTGCCGCCGACTGCCTGGAGACGCTGGAAGAGATCGCCATGGAAAATGCCGAAATCTTCAAGCACGCCTGGGGACAGAATTTCGCGGCCATCCCCTGCCTCAACGACTCCCCCGGCGGCATGGCGGTGATCCGCGACGTGGCGCTGCGCGAGTTGAAGGGCTGGATTTGAGGCTTAAACCCGCGCGCAAAAACCGCATCAACGCCTCGTTAACCATACGGTTTTAACTTCCGTTAACCAAAGCCCGAGGTTTGCCCGGGCGAGCGTGCCTTTTGACAAGGCGCGTCCGCCCGGCGTTTAGCCGCGGGCGGGAGAGCAATGACAGTCGTGCCGCACCTTCGCTCCCGACATTTCGCCGCACTCCGCGGCGCAGGCCTGCTCATGGTGGCCGGCGTGGCATTTTGGAGCTCGGACGCGCCGGCGCAGATTGTCGTCAATCCCGATCCGCTGGTGCCTTGGCTGCAAACCGATCCGCGCCACCCGCCGCGCTTCCAGCGGCCGACCCGGCTGACGCCGGCGCAAGCCGGACAGCCCACCAGCTTCACGGCTCCGGCTGCGGCGGCCGGCGCCGGCGAGACCGGCTTTGATTCCACCAACAGCCGCAAGAAGACCAAAGGCAAGGCGAAAGCCAAATCGCCGTCGCATGCGCAGGCGATTGCGCCTGGATTGCCGGCGCCGGCCCCCGCCTCGCCGTACCAGAGATCGGTGGCCGCCACCGCCGGCGGCTCCTTTGCGCAAGCGCCGGGCACGCCGCCGGTCGAACTGGGCCCGATCCGTCGGCAGCCGAAGAAGCGCAAGGCGCACAGCGAGCCCGAGGATCCTTACGCGCCGGTCGGCGTGCGCGCCGGCGCCTTCACGCTGTTTCCGGCCATCGAGTTTATCGGCGGCCATGACTCCAATCCCGCGCGCGTTCCCGGCGGCGGCAGTGCTTTGCTGTACACCGTCGCGCCGGAATTGCAGGTGCAGTCGAACTGGTCGCGGCACGAGCTCAAGGCCGACCTGCGCGGCAGCTACACCGGTTACGATCCCGACACCACGCCGACGCTGAGCCGGCCCAATTTCAACGGCAAAGTCGACGGCCGCATCGACGTCACCCACGATACCCGCATCGACCTCAACGGCCGCTTGCTGGTCGCCACCGACAATCCCGGCAGCCCGAATTTGCAGGCCGGCATTGCCAAGCTGCCGGTCTACACGACTTTCGGCGGCAGTGCGGGTCTAGGCCAGCAATTCAACCGGCTCGACCTGTCGGTCAAAGGCGATGTCGAGCGCACCGTCTATCAGAACTCGCAGCTGACCGACGGCACGACCGCCAGCAACGAAGACCGCGATTACAATCAATATGGCGGCACGCTGCGCGCCGCTTATGAATTGTCACCGGGCGTGAAGCCCTATGTCGAGATCGAAGAAGACAACCGTGTGCACGATCTCGCGACCGATTTCTTCGGCTATCAACGCGATTCCAAAGGGTTCGCTGGATTGGCAGGCTCGACCTTCAAGCTGACGAACCTGCTCACCGGCGATTTCGGCATCGGCTACGGCTCGCGTTCATACCAGGACCCGCGTCTCCAACGGATCAGCGGTTTGATCGGAAATGCTTCGCTGATATGGACCGCGAGCGCGCTGACCACGGTGAAACTCACCGGCGCATCGCAGATCGCGGAAACGGTCGTGCCGGGCGTCTCCGGCGAACTTTCGCGCGACGTCGGCTTGCAGATCGACCATTCGTTCCGCCGTTGGCTGATCGGAACGGTCAAGGTCGGCTTCGGGGTTGACGATTACGTCGGCATGGACCGCGAGGACAAGCGCTACTCGGCCGGGCTGGGGCTGACCTACAAGCTCAGCCGCTCGTTCCAGATCAAGGGCGAATTCCAGCAGAACTGGCTGCACTCGAACGTTGCCGGCACCGACTATACGTCAAGCGTATTCCTGCTCGGCCTGCGTCTCCAGCGTTGAGCGCTATTTATCGCCAAGCAGGCGCTTAAGCTCGGCGCGGAATTCCGGCGCTATATCGCCGCGCCCCAGCGCATAGGCGACATTGGCGGAAAGAAATCCGATCTTCGAGCCGCAGTCGAAGCTGCGGCCGGCGAATTTGAGGCCGTAGAACGGCTGTGTCCGCGCGAGCGCCATCATGGCGTCGGTGAGCTGGATTTCGCCGCCAGTGCCGGCCGCCTGCTTCTCCAGGAGGGCGAAGATATCCGGCTGAAGGATGTAACGGCCGGTGATCGTCAGGTTTGACGGCGCTTCGGCAGCCTTCGGCTTCTCGACCATCTGGGTGATCGCGAAAGCCTTGCCCTTGGCCGCGCCGACGC